>JBDSQB010000013.1 GCA_039930045.1 Chthoniobacterales bacterium
CGATCACAAGAAACGCGAGCAAACGCCTAACGAGAACAAGATCAGCGACACGTAGGGAACGGCACTGGTCGTGCGTAAGCACGAACTGTGACGAGCCCGGAGTGTTCGCTGCAGCGCTTGGTTAGGCGTTTCGTTCATGAGGGAGCGGTGTCAAGGAACTGGGCTGAAAACAATCCGTAGCCGAAAAGGATGGAGCGCACGTTTCGGTTCGATGATTGCGAATTCAGCGTTGTGCTGGGATGATAGGGCTTCAACTTGTGGCTCAAACGTTCGATGGGCTTCGTCGTTGAGCTTGATCATGAGTCCCGTATAGCCATGCCGACGTGCTGAACTGATGAGCGCCGCTAAGTTCTGAGAATGCGAGGTGCCAATCTGAAGGTCTGGGTCCCAATACCCGTCAACTACGACCGACGCATTGAGTCGAGCTCCGAAGGCAGCGAACGTGCTGATTGGCGGTGGATTGTTGTAGCGTCCTCGGAGGGCGCTTTCATAATTGATATCCAGTATTCCGCCTGTATGTCTGAATTCGATTGGCATAGACTAAGAAGCATACGCTACAAGGTGCGCGGAATCGCCTAACGAGTAAAAGCTCAGCGACGCTTTGGGAGTGGCGCGAGGGCTGCGCAAGCAGAACTCGTGACGCGCCCGAAGTGTTCGCTGCAGCGCTTGGTTAGGCCATTGTGAGTTATGGAGCATTTCGTTCTTTCCAGTGCGAATGTACGCTCTCGAGGAAGAGGCGCACAATCTCACAGTTGCTTCGGTTGGCTTGGTCAGGAAGGGAGGGAGGATCGAAACGTTCGTCACCAACAAAAGACATCGCCGCGATGTCGCCACGCTCAGAGGAGAGGAGAACCCGAATTTCGTGTAGAACGAGTTCGGCAGACCAGCCCATCGGAATATCTGCAAAAGAGCGAATCACCCAGAGCTCCGATAGGTCCGCAAGGGCTTGGGTGAGCCCGGCGCGTCCGTAGATGTGCTCGTAAAGTCGATGATCGGGACGTTCTTCGTTCACAGAAAGCGCGTGGAATGGCCTAACGTATCAAGCTCAGCGACACGGAGAGGAATGGCGCGTCGGGTGCGAAAGCAGCCGATGTGCCGAGCCCGGAGTGTTCGCTGCAGCGCTTGGTTAGGCGGGAGGGTGAGCATGGAAAGCAGTTATTCGACACGCATTGATAACGCAAAAACTGTGAAAAAGGAGATTATAGCCGAAAGAATGAAGCCTGTGCGTGCGAGTCTAGGATTAAGTCGATTGAGCATGAATGAGCAAAGAATCATGACGGGAATGCCTGCAGCGAATAGCTTAAATAGCATGAAAAACGTTGAATCTCGAAGTGAAAAATGGCGAAAGGATTGACCTGCGATACACAGGAAAATGAACGAAATCCAATAGCCGCAGATAATGTAAAATATGGCTTTAAGCACAAAGAAAGAGCAGTGCAGAAACGCCTAACGAGTATTAGACGGCAACATGCCGTCTTTAATTACGGCATGTTGCCGTCTATTTCTGCTGGTCGTCATGGTAGTGCCTGTTTAAAGACTGCAGGATTCGGAACTGAACCTTGTTAGAGTTTCAACTTCGCCAACTCCCCGTGCTGGCCTCTTAACGCTCCGCGCATCACCCCTTTGAGTTCTTTCATCCAGGCGCGCAGTTGGTGTAGGCCCCGTCGCGGTCTTTGGTGGTGGTGACGGCTCCGCCGCTGGCGGCGTTGCGTTTGGCTTCGTCGCTGGTGAGGCCTTTGACTTGGGCCAGCAAGGTGGCGAGGCGGGCGGGGGCGTAGTTGCGGAGGGTCATCTTCGCGGTGTAGGGCGCGAGGCCGGAATTCGTATAGCTGGTGGTGGCCAGGGTAACGAAACGGTCCACGTCTTCGGGCACGTCGCCGGTGAGGCCGAGGCTGGTGCGGTCGGCCTGGTCGGGGAAGGAGGCGCGGGCGATGAGACGGTAGGCGGCGTAATCGGCGCGGACGGTTTTCTCGGTGACGACGAGGGTATCCTGATCGTCTTCCTTCTGGCCCATGCCCAATTGGCGGCCCTGCACTTTGCCGCCGAGCGCGGTAACGTAGCCGCTGCCGAGGGTGAGTGCCGCATCGTCGTAGCCGTGGCCCACGGCGACGGCCTTCAGCGTGGCGTCATTGAGCAGGGTATCGAGGAAGGTGGCGGCCTCATTGGCGTAGTTGGTGATTTTCTTGTCCTGCTCCGCGTTGTGGCGTTTTTCGGGCTGGGAGCCGCTGTTGGCGGATGTGGGGTCGATGGGATCAGACATAAGTTGGGAATATTGGCTGCGTGAATGGATGTTTTAGCCGGAAGAAAGACCACCGGGGCCGTTCGGCTGATTCGCGGAGGATGGGCAAATCCGTGGAACGAAGCAATCTTTTTGGTCTCGCAGCAAGAAAAAAGCAGGTCGGCAGATGTTTGGAGCGCTCCGTCAGGTGTTTTGAAGCACTCCGTCAGGTGTTTGAAGCGCTCCGTCAGGTGTTTGAAGCACTCCGTCAGGTGTTTGAAGTGCTCCGGCAGGTGTTTGAAGCGCTCCGGCGGCCATTGCAACTCCGCCCGCAGCCCGGCAGCGGATCAGTCGCGGAAGTTTTTAAAGGCGAGCGACACCTCGAAGTCCTTGCTCCGCAAAAACGCAATCACGCCCTGCAAATCGTCGCGGCTTTTGCCCGTTACCCGGATCTGCCGCTCTTGCAATGTGCTCTGGACCTTGGGCTGATTCGCCTTGATCGCCTTGGAAATTTCCTTGGCCTTCTCGCCGTCGAGCCCCTGTTTCACCACCAAGTCCTGCTTCGCGTGCCCGAGCGGAGAAATGACCGGGTCCTGGCGGTCGATGTTGCGCAGATCGACGTTTCGTTTGGCCAGTTTGCCGACCACGATGTCGTGCAACCCTTTCAGCCGCGACCCGTCCTCCGCCGAAAGCTCGATGACGTTTTCCTTGGTGAAATCGATCTTCGCCGAACTGCCCTTGAAGTCGAAGCGCGTGGCCAGTTCCTTGCGCGCCTGGTCGAGGGCGTTGAGAATTTCCTGTTTATCGACCTCGGAGACCACGTCAAAAGTAGGCATGTCGCCAGTGTGGAAAATTTCCCTGCCGAGAGCAAGCTGCTAGCGCCGCTCCACGCTCACCATGCAAACGTCGTCCTCGAAGCCGACCTCCGCATTCGTGATCACGTCGTCCAGCACGGCATCCATCAGGCTGGCAGTCTCCAATCCGACCTTGGAACTGACCGTTTCCAGCAATCTTTGCGGGCCGTATTCCTCTCCGTCGCCGCAGGAAACCTCAAACACGCCATCGGTGAAAAGCAGGATCGCGTCGCCCGACTCCAAGTGGAATCGACACGTCGGATAACGCGCGCTTTCCAGCAGCCCCAAGATGGGACCGTGACTCGGATCGTAGCTGGTCAAGAGCGCTGCCCGTCCGTTTGCCCGGTCGATATGAATGGGACTCGGATGGCCCGCGCTACAGAACTCCACGGCTCCCGTTTCCGAGTCCACCGTGAGGTAAAATCCCGTGCAGAGCATGGGGTCCTCCACCCGCTGGAGGAGTCTTTTCAGACCCGTATTGAGCCCGCCCAAAAACTCGCTCGGGCTGTGCGACACCTGCCGCAAATCCTCGCAAAGCGTGCGCACGATCGCCGTCACCAGCGCCGCGCTCGGGCCGTGGCCCATCACATCGCAAATCAGCACGCCCGCCTTGGTCGGGGAAACGGTGAAGATCGTAAAGAAATCGCCGCCGACCGCCTGCTCGGGAATGTAGCGGTGATCGAAGTGCAGCAGGCTGGTTTCCGCCGTCGCCTGCGGGGGAAATTTCGGATATTGCCGGGGCAGCAAGGCGAGTTGGATTTCTCTCGCGAGAGCCAGATTGGAGGCCATCTGCATCTCCTTTTTCATCAGCTCCGCCGTGGTGATTTTCAGGTGATTGCGCTCGGCTTCCAGCGCCTGCTCCATTTCCTGAAGCTTGGTAATGTCGTGGGAAATGCCAAACGTCCCGACGATGCGTCCGTTGCGGGAGCGAAGCGGCATTTTCGTGGTCAACACCCAGGCGACGCGACCGTCGGCGAAGGTTTCGCGCTCGGTTTTTTGAATGGCCGGGAGCTGTTTGCTGATGAGCATTTGCTCGTCGTCGAAGGCTGGCTGGGCGTGTTCCCAGGTGAAAAAATGGAAGTCGGTCTTGCCGATGATGTCCTTCGGATCTTTCAACTGGAAACTCTCCGCCATGGAGCGATTGACGCGGATGAACCGGCTTTTGCGGTCCTTGAAATAGATGTGCTCGGGGATGTTTTCCAGCAGGTTGTCGAAGAGATCGACGTGCTGGCGGGCCTCATTGCGCCGGCCATGATGCACGATGGCGCAGCGGATGGATTTCTCCAGCAATTCGGTGGTCAGCGCGTCCTCGGTCAGATAATCCTGTGCGCCCTGCTCGACGGCGGTGAACCCAAACTGCGCCACGCTTTTTTCCAGCGTAATGATCGGCACTTCGGGTGTCTGCGTGTGCAATTCGTCGAAGGCGCTCAGTCCGACGCGATCCTCCAAGTCCAAGCTGAGGAGCACGACGTCGATTTGCTTGTTGGCCGCCGCGTCGATCACCTCGTCGAGCGTGGCGAAACGGGTGGTGTGAAAGGCGACATCGCGGCTGGAGAACGCCAGCAACTCGCGCACGCGCCGGGCAAATGTAGGAAACGGATGAGCAATGCCGACGGAAATCGAGACAGGGGTATCTTTTTTAGACGACATTCTGGAAAGAGATTGGCCCTCGGTATGAACCAGTGGGGGAACTAACATAGTCCATTTAGGTCAACAAACGAGGCTGGGTTGAAAGAAAAAAATCACAAAAAAAGGCGCGTCCCTTGCAGAACGCGCCCTGTTTTTGAGTTGAGTCTGACTTAGACGCCTGCGGTCTCGGCCACGACTGCGCCGGCGGCTTCGTTGCGATCTTTCATCGCAGCTTTGCGGCTGAGTTTGATGCGGCCCTTGTCATCGATGCCGATGCATTTCACCCAAATGACGTCGCCCATGTTGACCACGTCGGTGACGAGGTTCACGCGGAAGTCGGCCAGCTCGGAAACGTGGCAGAGGCCGTCTTTACCAGGGAGAACTTCGACGAAAGCGCCGAATTCCTTGATCGAAACGACGCGGCCCTGGTAGGTCTCGCCGATCTCGATTTCCTTGGTCATGCCGTTGATGATCTGCTTGGCGCGAGCCAGGCTGTCGCCGTTGTTCGAGTAAATGTGGACGGTGCCGTCGTCATCGATGTTAATCTCAGCGCCGGTCTCAGCGACGATGCCCTTAATGGTTTTGCCACCAGGCCCGATGAGGAGGCCGATCTTGTCGGGAGCGATCTTGATCGTCTCGATGCGAGGAGCGTATTTGCTGAGTTCCTTGCGAGGACCGGCAATGGCGGAAGCCATCACATCGAGGATCTGGCCGCGGCCAGCTTTCGCCTCGTGGATCGCCTGGAAGAGGATGCTGTGAGGCAGGCCGGGGAGCTTCAAGTCGAGTTGGAATCCAGTCACACCTTCGCTGGTGCCACAGAGTTTGAAATCCATGTCGCCGAAGTGATCCTCGGAGCCGATGATATCCATCAAAGTCGAATAGCGGCTCATGGTTTCGCCTTCAAACTCGGTGACGAGTCCGACGGAAATACCCGCCACGGGACGAATCAACGGAACGCCAGCGTCGAGCAACGCCATCACGCCGGAGCAGACGGACGCCATCGAAGTGGAGCCATTGGATTCCATGACTTCGCTGCTTACGCGGAGGGCGTAAGGGAAGACATCGACCGCTGGAATGACCGGGCGAATGGAGCGCTCGGCAAGTGCGCCGTGTCCGATTTCGCGGCGGCTAGTGGAGCCAGTGCGGCCAGTTTCGCCGACCGAAAACGGCGGGAAGTTGTAATGCAGGATGAAACGCTTGGTCGTCTCGCCGCCAGTGTAGCCGTCGAGGTTTTGCGCCTCGTCGGTTGGGGCCAAAGTCGCGAGCGCGAGGGCCTGGGTTTCACCGCGCTGGAAGAGAGCGGAACCGTGCGAACGCGGGAGCAAACCAACTTCGGCACTAAGCGTGCGGATGGAAACGAGGTCGCGTCCGTCGCAGCGAGTTTTGCGCTCGAGGATGGATTTGCGGAATGCCTTCTTTTGAAGGTAATCGAAGGCCTGGCCGATCTCGAATTTGCCCGCTTCGGGATATTTCTCGAGGATGGCGGCGGTGACTTCGGTTTTCAAAGCGCCAACGGCCACGCCACGAGCGACTTTGCTCGGAGTGTAAAGGGCGGCTTCGATGCGATCACCAGCGACGCTATAGGCGATTTCGAGCAGATCGTCTTTCACTTCGAGCAGCTTGACCGCACGTTTCGGCTTGCCAGCAATGCGGGCGAGTTCGATTTGAGCCTGGCAGAGCTTGGCGGCTTCGATATGGGCGAATTCGAGGGCCTTGATGAAGTCGTCTTCCGGCATTTCGCTGGCCGCGCCTTCAATCATGATGACGTCATTGAGCGTGCCGACATAAACGAGGTCGAGGTCGCTCTCGAGCATCTCGCCATTGGTTGGGTTGACGACAAATTCGCCACCGACGCGACCGACGCGCACGGCACCAATCGGGCCGGCGAACGGAATATCGGACACCATCAGGGCCGCCGAAGCGCCGTTGATGCTGAGCATATCGGGATCCACTTCACCGTCCGCGCTGAGGAGGATGGTGATGATCTGGGTGTCGTAGAAATAATTTTTCGGGAACAACGGACGCAACGGGCGATCCGTCATGCGGGCGGTGAGGATTTCCTTCTCGGAAGGACGGCCCTCGCGCTTAAAGTAACCACCGGGGAATTTGCCGACGGCAGCCGCTTTTTCACGGTAATCGACGGTCAGCGGGAAGAAGTCCTGGCCTTCTTTAATGGAAGTGGCGGAAACGGCGGAAACCATGACGATGGTTTCGCCGCTGCGGACGATGACGGCACCGTCGGCGAGCTTGGCAATTTTGCCAGTTTCGATGGTGATGGGATTGGCTCCAACGAGAGCCGTTACTTGATGGGGTGCTTGTGACATGAGTGTCTTTCTATTTGGAAATGGCCCACCCGCCTGCTGTGTCTGGCCGACTCTGACTCACAGGTTTTAATCTCGAAAAAAAGGCCAGATGCGCTGGCGGTTTCGGGACTAAAACCTAGGACTCAGATCGGAAATCCAGACGGCGAGGGTGCCGGGGTTGTTGTTTGTTTTACGTTATTGCGAAACCGGGCCGAACTTCAGTTAAAACCAAAGAGCGGCCCGGGAATCGGCAATAAAAATGGTCCGTTACTTACGGAGGTTGAGCTTCTCGATGAGGTTCTTGTAACGCTCAGCCGAGGTGCGCTTCAGATAATCGAGCAAGCTGCGGCGCTGGGCGACGAGTTTGAGCAGACCGTAGCGGGAATGGTGATCCTTGGTGTGCGTTTTGAGGTGCTCAGTCAGGTAAGTGATGCGGGAGGTGATGAGCGCGACTTGAACGTCGGCGCTGCCAGTGTCGCCTTCGTGCAATTGGAAAGGCTTGAGGTCGGTGGGTGTAGCGGTGTTTGCCATAATTTCGAGAGCCTTCGATTATGAATGATTTAAGATGGAATGCAAATGGAAGTTCGGAAAATGAATCGAATGGAAGTCGAACCTATTTTTGCGCAGCAGAAACTGCCGGAGCCGGGTGCTCGAAAACGATTTTTCGGCGGCCGAAAATATCGCCGACATCGAAAAAGCTGACGTAGGCCAGAAAACCCATGATCACGTAGGCGCAGGCGGTCTGCAGGCCGACGAGCACTTTCGTATTCACCGGGCGACGACGCGCGGCCTCGACCAGCGCCAAAGTGATGTGACCCCCATCCAAAACCGGTATCGGCAGCATGTTCATAATCGCCAAGTTGACGTTCAAAACGACGCTAAACCAGAGCGCCATCTGCCAGCCGTATTCGTTTTGAAAGAGCCGGTAATAAACATTCATGATGCCCACCGGACCCGACAAATGCTGGAGGCCCACGTCCGATCCTTTGGTGAAAAGCGCGTTCACCGTGTTGACCAAAGTCATCCCCGCTGCCTTCAACTGCGTGATCGGACCATCATGCACCATCTGGACTCGGCCCATGCCGTCCCAAGTGATTCCCGCGAGCGAATCCTGAGCCCAGCCGACGCCAATCATGGGGTTTTTGATCGTTTTTGGGCGATCCGGGAGCGCTGGTTTGACTTTGACCTGACTCACCGCGCCATTGCGCTTTAACTCGAGTGTGAGCACCTGATCCTTCGCTGCCTGGACGGCATTGAGCACGGCATAAGAACTGAAAACCGGCTTGCCATCGACCGCCATCACGCGATCTCCGGGCTGCACTCCGGCGACTTGGCCGGGGCTGTTGGTCATCACGGTTTCGACCTGCGGACCTTCGACTTGGATTGGGATCGGGAGCCTTTTCCCATCGCGCTCTACATCGAAAGTCACCGACGCCAGCGGGTTCGCGCTCAGCCATTGGTCGAGTCCTTCCGGACTGTAAACTTTCTGGCCGTTGATGCCGACGATGTAATCTTTTACCTGCAAACCAGCCTTCGCGGCGGCAGAGTTAGCGGCGATTTTGGCGATGCGCGGCGTCTCGGCGGGACCGACGCCGACGGTGCGGAACCCGGCGCGCTGCCAGATTTCGTGGTCCTGTTTTTCAAATTTCGAGGTCTTCTTGGTCTGAGTTCCATTGCGCTCAACGACGAAATCAATCGTGCTGCCCTGGCTCTTGATCACGTTCCAACTGATGCTTTCGCTCATGCCGCCGAAGCGTTTGACGCGTTCGCCATCGACTGTGAGCACTTTGTCACCCGGCAGCAGTCCGGCTTTTTCCGCAGAAGAATCCGGCGCGACAAATCCAATCGTCGTGCCGACTTCGCCCTCGTTTTGCGGACGGCCAATCGTGTAAACGATGAGTGCAAAAACACAGGCCAGCAGCACGCTGAAAAGCGGCCCGGCAAAGGCGACGATGATCTTGTCGAGCGCGGAAATCGGCGGCAATTGCTCGCGCGGCGTTTCCACTTTTCCCTCCATCACTTCCATTGGAGCCATCTGCGGCAGGGCGACAAATCCGCCTGCGGGAATCGTGCCCAGGCTGTATTCGACGCCGCCGATGGTGCGTTTCCAAAGGGGTTTGCCAAACCAGATGCCAAACTTTTCCACCACGAGTCCGCGCCAGCGAGCCGCCAGAAAGTGGCCGAGCTCATGGACGATGATCATGAGGTTAAAAATGAGGACGACTTCAAGCAGGATGAAGACGAATTTCAGGATTTCAGGGATGGACATTTAGAGAGTTTGGGCAGCGGCGCGGGCTTCGGCGTCGGCGTTTAGGATAGTGGGAAGGTCGGGGTTTGCAACGGGTCGGTGCGCCTGCATGACGCTGGCGACGATCCGCCAGATGTCGGGGAATGAGACAGCGCCGGAGAGGAAACGTTCGACTGCGACTTCGTTGGCGGCGTTGAAGACGGCAGGCAGCGTTCCCCCGGTTTCCCCGGCGGCGCGGGCGAGATCGAGCGCGGGAAAATCGGCCGTGCGCGGCGCTTCAAACGTGAGCTGGCCGAGAGCGGCAAAGTCGAGCGGACGCAGGTTATTCGCGAGTCGGTCGGGGTAAGTCACGGCGTATTGGATCGGGAATCCCATGTCGCTGTGGCTCATCTGCGCGAGAACGGAGCCGTCCACAAATTCGACCATCGAATGGATGATGCTTTGCGGATGAACGACGACATCGACCTTCGACATCGGGGTGTCGAAAAGCCAGCGGGCCTCGATCATTTCGAGGCCTTTATTAAAGAGCGTGGCGGAGTCGATGGTGATCTTGCGGCCCATGTCCCAGGTCGGATGTTTGAGAGCTTGCTCGATGGTAACTCGAGCTAGATCGCACTGCGGCGTCTGGCGAAATGGACCGCCGGATGCGGTGAGAATGAGTCGCCGAACTGTCGCAGGATCGCGGTTTTCGAGACATTGAAAAATGGCATTGTGCTCGCTATCGACTGGCAGCACGCGAACGCCTTTTTCGCGCGCCTTCCGCATGACGATTTCACCGGCCATGACGAGGATTTCCTTGCTGGCGACGGCAATGTCCTTGCCCGCTTCGATGGCGGCCAGAGCGGGCGCGAGGCCGCCGGTGCCGACGATGGCGATGAGGACCATGTCGGCCTCAGGCAGCGTGGCGAGTGCGATCAAACCCGACTCACCGAAAAATGTCTGCGTTCCATTCGGCAGCGAGAGTTCGCCGCGTTTCGTTTCATCCACCAGACAAACCGCAGTCGGATGGAACTCGGCTGCGTTTTCGGAGAGTCGAGTTCCATTCACATGGGCCGACATTCCGACAATCCGCATCCGATCCGGAATCTGGCGCGCAATCCGCATCGCGCTCTGCCCAATCGAGCCGGTCGCGCCCAAAACGACGACGCGCTTCATAGCGGCAGGATGACCAGCCGGAGGTAGAAATAAAGCAGCGGCGCGGTGAAAAGCAGGCTGTCGATCAGGTCCAGCGAACCACCGATTCCCGGGAGAAAACTGCCGGAATCCTTCACGTTGGCGCTGCGTTTGATGAGCGATTCGCCGAGGTCACCGATGATCGCCGCGAAACCGAGCGAGAGCCCGAGCACGATGCAGTGCTCCAAGTTTAGCAACGACAATTTCTGCGGCAGCAGCTTCCACAAGCCGACACTGGCAATCAGCGAAAAGCCCAGCGCACCGAAGAAACCCTCCCACGTTTTCGCCGGGCTAATGTGCGGCACGAGCTTGTGTTTTCCGATCAGGCTGCCCGTGATGTAGGCGCCCATGTCGCTAAATTTCGTCACGACCAGCAGGTAGAGCAGGTAGAATTGACCTCCAATCGAATGGTCGGCATTGCGCGGGACGATATAGACGACCTTGATGATGAAACTGAAGAGCCAGACGACGTAGAGCAGCCCGAAAATCGTGTAAGCCATCGTCTCAATCGGCGACGGGTCGCGCGTTTTCTGAAACATCTGCCGCGCAAACACGCCGAGCATGAAGCACATCAGGATCGCCAGCTCGAAATCGTAGGCACTCGGCGGGCCGTTTCTTTGGCTCCAATAGTAACCTCCCGTGAGCATGGCCAGGCCGCAGATCATGCCGAAGATCTTGAAATTGGGCCGCTGCGACGCGTCGAGCATCGTAAAAAATTCCCAGAGTGCGATCAGACCCAGCCCGGAAATGATCAGATAAATCCCCGGCTCCCAGCCCATCAGGATCGTCCCGAGGATCACCACCCAGAGAGTGAGCGTGCTGGCCAGCCGGCGGAAAAAAATGGATTTCTTGGAGCTGGTCATGGATCGGAAAACGCGGGGGACGGGATTTCATAGGCAAGCCCGGCGCATCTTGCAAATGAATAGTCCCCACGCCCGCGTCGGTTGACACATCCCGGACTCGCCATTCTATTTCGCCTCATGCCCGAAGAACTCGTTCTCTACGTCAAAAAAACCTGCCCCTGGTGCATCGCGGCGGAGAGCTGGCTCGATCAAAAAGGCTACGCCTATCGCGAGATCGATGTGAATCAGAGCCAGGCGAGTTACAGTGAAATGCAGAAAATTTCCGGTCAGCGCTTCGTTCCCACATTGGTCGTCGGCGACAAACACCTTGCCGATTTCGACACCGCCCAGCTTGAGCAATTTCTAAAAACGGAAGACATCCGGCCCGCGAAGTAATAGCCATGATGCCCCTCTCTTCAGCCCTGGCGTTGCTCGTCGGCGTCGGCGTGCTCGGCCTGGCCTTCCGCACGGTGGCGCATCCCATCGCGCAAAAACTGGCGGTGCTCTGTCTTTTCGGCGTCTCCTTTCTCATCGGCTGGCTGCCCGGCGGCAGCGTCTGGATGGGATTTGTCTGCCTCAGCATCTGGCTCCTGCTTCCGTGGCTGGAAATTCTCACCCGCGTGCGCCGTCTGCGCCTGCCGATGGACAAGACGTTGGAAAGCAAACGTCCGCCCTCGCGCGAGTTGTTTCCCGATCTCGATGAGCTGACCGAGGAGATCGAGTCGAATCATTTCGCGCATGTCGAGGACACGGGCTGGGACTGGGAAAACCAGGCGCAGTTTTTCCGGCTCTTCTATCGCGAGAAGGAAAAAATGCAGGCCGCGATCTGCTCGATCGACCAGGATCAGGTGGCGTTTTTCTATCTGTCGCTCTCGACGCGCACGACCGACGGCAAGCTCTGGACGACTTGGAATTATCCATTCTCCACGGCGCTGAAACCGTCGCCAAACTTGCAGCTCAACCGCGTCGCGCCGATGTCGGATTTCGTCACGATGATCAGCCAGCACGAGTCGTTTCTGGCAAAGAACCACGTCAACGCCGAGAGCACGATGGAACTCAACGCCGAGACGATGCTCGAAGGCATGCAGACCGATTTGCGGCAGCAGATCGACCACAACTTGCGCGCCGGCGTGCTCCTGCCATCGGAGGAAGGCAAGGTCCGCTACTCCTGGCGCGGGCTGTTTTTCATCTGGTGCCAGTTCATCTGGGACTTCGTGCGGCTGTAAAAAACTTGCCGTTGGCGCGGGAAAACGTCATACCACTTCGAGTCATATCTAACTCGCATGGACACGCCTCCCCCACCCCCGCTCGCCACCGGCAGCGATGATAAAATCTGGATCATCCTCTGCCATCTTTCGCTCATCATCGGAGTCGGATTTATCCTGCCGCTGATCGTTTATTTCGTAAAGAAACAGGACTCGCCACTCACCGCCGAACACGCCCGGGAAGCGCTGAATTTCCACATTAGCGTCTATCTTTACGCCTTCGTCTCATTCCTGCTCTGCTTCATCTTCATCGGAGTTCCGTTGTTATTCATCCTCGGCATCGGCTCTGTGATCTGCAGCATCGTCGCCTGCATTAAAGCCTCCGACGGCCAGTTCTATCGCTACCCGCTAACTCTTAGATTCGTCTAACATTCCGATGTTTGTCAAACGCTAGGACTTCCGGCTGCGGCGGATCATTTTTTTTCGGCGCTGCCTTTTTCACAGGCAGCGGATTTTCTAAAAACCGATACGATTTAGGTTGTAATCCTAACTTGCGATAGGAACGCAGCGCCGCGCGATTTTCCTTCTCCACGTAGAGCCGGATGCCTGCCACGTTTCCCTGCCGCTCGGCCATTTCCTGAATGTAGCCGTGGATTTTGCTGAAGACGCCCTGCCGACGCATCGCGGGATCGACATAGACGCTCTGCAACCACCACCACTGACGGTTTAGCCAGTCGCTCCATTCAAAAGTGATCATGGCCATGCCCACGATTTTTTTCCCGTTGTCGGCGACGATGTAGAAGCCGTGTTTCGGTTCTCCTAACAATGTGCGCACCCCCACGCCGACGAGCCGGCGATTGAGCGTGCGCTGCTCGGTTTCACGCGCCAAAGCCACATTGAAGCTCGCGATTTTCGACGCGTCTTCCGGAGTGGCGGGGCGAATGACCAGATTCACAGTTTAGAGAAGCTCGGCGACGAGCGCTTTTTCTTCCTTCAATTCGTTGATGGTCAGATCAATTTTGCCTTGGCTGAACTCACTGACCGGCACTCCTTGGACGATTTCCCAAGTCGAGCCGTTCGAGCGAATCGGGAAGGAAGTCATCAAACCCGACTCCACGCCATAGCTGCCATCGGAGCAGATCGCGACCGAAAACCAGTCGCCCGCAGGAGTCGGAGTCGTGAGCGAACGCACGGTATCGACGACCGCATTCGCCGCCGAAGCCGCCGACGACGAGCCCCGCGCGGCGATGATGGCGGCCCCGCGTTTCTGCACGGTGGAAATGAAGTCGCCCTCCAGCCAGGCGCGATCCGAAATGACTTCCGTGGCTGGTTTGCCGCCGATTTTGGCGTTGGTAAAATCGGGATATTGCGTGGCCGAATGGTTGCCCCAGATCGCAACGTTAGTCACCTCCGTAACATCGACGCCCGCCTTCTGCGCAAGCTGCGATTTGGCGCGGTTTTCATCGAGCCGGGTCATGGCAAACCAGCGATCCTTTGGGATGGACGGAGCGTTGTTCATCGCGATCAGGCAATTCGTATTGCACGGATTTCCCACGACGAGAATGCGCACGTCGGACGCCGCATTGGCCGCGATGGCTTTTCCCTGACCGGTGAAAATCCCGCCGTTGATCGAGAGCAAATCCTTGCGCTCCATCCCCGCTTTGCGCGGAACGCTGCCGACGAGCAACGCCCAATTCACCCCGGCAAAACCCTCCGCGAGATCGGCTGTGGCGGTGATTTTTTTCAAGAGCGGAAACGCGCAATCGTCGAGTTCCATCACGACGCCGCTGAGGGGTCCGAGGCCGGGGGCGATTTCGATCAAACTCAACTCCACCGGCTGGTCGAGGCCGAACATGGAGCCCGATGCGATGCGAAAAAGAAGGGAGTAGCCGATCTGGCCGGCTGCGCCAGTGACGGCGACTTTGATGGGAGTTTTCATAGGATGGATGGGAAAGTAAAAGGGTCTAACGGGCTGAGCGCGGAGTGTCAATTCCAGGCTGCTCGGGAGGTGTCTCGCGCAAGGAGGAAGATTTCGACTCCGTGGATATGCGGTAGCGTTTGATGACGCGATACATTTCGTAAAGGTCGCCGAGTTCTTTCAAAGTTCGCTCAATTTTGGTCATTTTTTAGGTGCTCGATGTCCGCTTGGTCCAGGGCGGAGTTGCGGAAGGATTTCATCCAGATCAAATCCTTTTTGGAAGCAATGCTAACAACGCCATCAGCGGACTCTGCGGCGACGGCGTTTTTCAGTATGCTTCGATAACGTTCATCGTCACCGATCATCACGTCAACGATCATAAATTCCTCGCCTTCAAACTTGGTAAAGCGATGCAGTCGGATCCCAGAATCACTGAAGTTCCAAGGCAAGGATTTATCGGTGTAACCTGCCGCGTTTAGTATTTCTTTGATGCCTGCGTAGCTCTCGGAAGTTATGAGAATATCGATGTCTTTAGTGAAACGAATAAAGTCGTGAAAAGCCATCGCCACACCGCCAACCAAGGCATACTTAAATGGCGCGTCCTTTAGTTGCCTGAGAATCTTGGAAAACTCAAAAAAGACGTTCATAACAACCTAACTCCGCTGTGTTTCCTGGAGCATGTTAGACAGCACTTTGGTTTGCGGTCCCAGCACCGGATCGGACTTCCATTTTTCCACGGGGATCTCAATTCGATTGCTCCAATTCGAGGCAGAGATCGCGCCGGGGACGTTGAAGCGGGTGGTAAATCCAAACAGATCGGTGACCATGCAGATCGCCTGCCACGAGTTGGAGCGAAAGAGCGCTTCTAACATCGCGTTGTGGATCTCCGGGGAATATTCCGGCCAGCCGTGATCGGTGCCGAGGTTGCAATAACGCATCATGCGATGCATTTCCTGGCGGCTGTTTTCTGCGTCCGCATTATTCTCGCGAATGTTAGCACTCCAGCTTTCCCAGAGGGAGCGAATCGGCTCGTGGTCGTGCGTCGCGTAAGTGGCGACAGAGACGCGCTCGTAGTGTTCGCCCCGGGTAAATTCGCCATGCCAGTCGTGCTCCCATTGGGGAATTTTGAAGCCGGCGATGTTGAGCGATTGCAGGTTGGGACGAACGTAGTCGGGCACCGAGCCGAGATCCTCGCCAATCAAACGGAACTCGCCGGTTTCTTCTAACAACACGCGCAGCAACGCATCGCCCTCCTCACGGTTGGCGCGCTTGTTGTCATCGTTGTTGTCATCTCGCGGTTTGAAACCGGGAAGTCTTCCCCCGGTGCGACCCGCGGCCTCTTCATTCGACAGCGACAGAAACTCCGAATTTTCCACAGGGCGCCAGGGGAAAGCATAGATGCGATAACAACCTAACACGTGATCGATCCGGAACAGATCTAACAATTCTCTAACCATGCGCACGCGCTGCCGCCACCAGCGGAAATTATTCCCGCGCATCACGTCCCAGTTATAGAGCGGGATGCCCCAGTTCTGGCCCCACTTGGCGGTAAATGGATCGTCCTTGAAAAACGGCTCCGGCGGCGCGCCGCCCGACCAGTCGAGGTGAAACGACTCGCGGTCGGCCCAGACGTCGGCGCTGTAATAGCTAACACCGAAAGGCACATCGCCCATCAATGTGATGTCTTTCGACTCGCAGTAGGCGTGCAGCACTTTCCATTGGGAAAACGCGATCCATTGCACGTATTGGTAATAGCGGAGGCGCAGAAAAAAATCCTTCTGAGTGCGAGCTGTCAGGGTCTGCACCCAATCTTTGGCGGCGACGAGCGTGGTATGTTCCTGCGGCCAGGTGTTCCAGCGTTCGCTGCTGTTGCGATCCGCCAGCACGCGGAAAAAAGCGTAGTCCCCGAGCCAGGTGCGCTGTAGCTCGCAGAAGTTGGAAAACTCCAGCGCGCGCGGCGACTGCACTTTCTCCTCATGACTAACAAAGCGCGTGAACGCCTTGTTCAGCAGCGCGTGCTTCAACTTTTTGACTTCGGTGTAATTCACCGCGCCTTCCTTGAGTTCCTCCAGATCGAAATCCTTCAGCACCAGACTGTAAGCTGACTTGGTTAGATCGGGAATCGTCTGCGGACTCACCTCCAGCGTGGTGATGTCCAGCGCGACGGAACTGATCGCATTGTAGGGACTATTGTCGCCGCCCGTCTCGTTGATCGGTAAAATCTGCACGATGCGAAAGCCCGTTTCCGCGGCCCAGTCAACGAGGTCGCGCAGTGACGCCACGTCGCCGACGCCGAGATCGTTGGCGCTGCGCAGGGCAAAGACCGGTGCTAGTACTCCGGCGATTTTGTTTTCAGGATTGAGATGCATAAAGGTTAGAAGCCGACTTCCCAGGGTTCGAGAAGTTCCTCCGGAATTTCGCCGAGGAAACGCGAGGGACGCTGCCACATTTCGCCGTAACCCGCATTGAGCCTCATGCCGGGGTAGGTTAGATAAAGTTCATCTTTCGCGCGAGTGACCGCTACGTAGAAAAGGCGGCGTTCCTCCTCGATGTTTTCGAGGTTGTCGAGCGCGCGGCTGCTGGGAAACATGCCGTCGGTCATCCAGATGACGAAGACGGCCTGGTATTCGAGCCCTTTCGCCTGGTGAATAGACGACAGCGTGACCATTTCATCGTCGTCGGTTTCCTTTTTTCCGGTGTCGGAATCGGCCGTGCTAAGCAGGGCCAGTTGCGAGAGAAATTCCTCCGGGTCCTCGTATTGGCGGGAGAAATTCATCAGCGTGTTGATGTCCTCCCGACGCGCCTCGTAGTTGGGAAACTTCGACTGCAGGTACTCGTCGTAAACTGCCTCAAGAACGGTGTGGAGCATGTTGGCAGGCGTGCCGATTTTCCGCGCGGGTGCCATTTCCTCGATAGTGAAAACGAGTTGCTCGAAGGATTTTTTCGCCTTTGTCGGAACACTGCATTTTCCTAACATTGCACTGAAACTCGACTCTGGCTCCGCGCTGCTAACAATCGTCCACATTGCGTCGGCGCTGCGTCCGCCAATGCCGGGCAAAAGCTTGACCATGCGTTTGAAGGAGATTTCGTCACTCGGATTGACGACGAATTTTAGGAACGCACTCACGTCCTTGATGTGCGCCTGCTCGAAGAAACGCAGTCCGCTCGTGATCTGAAACGGGATGCCGCGTCGGGTGAATTCGAGTTGCACTTCCATGGAATGATAGTGCGCGCGGTAGAGGACGGCGATCTCGTTGAGGTCGATGCCTTCCTCGCGCAATTCCAGAATCCGCTGAGCGACAAACGACGCCTGCTGGTGGTTGTCCTCCAGTGGAACGATCGCCGGCTTCACGCCATGCGACTCGCGGGCCGATGTTAGTTCCTTACGGAACTGCCGCGTGTTAGGAGCGATCACGGCGTTGGCGACTTCCAGCACTTCGGGCACAGACCGGTAGTTGATCGCGATCTTGTAAACCTCCGCGCCGGGATAGCGCGTGGGAAATTCCAGAATATTGCGGAAGTCGGCTCCGCGCCAGGAGTAGATCGATTGCGCATCGTCGCCAACGACCATGACGCTTTTGTGGCGGGCTGCTAACAAATCAATGAAGTCGGCCTGGAGATGGTTCGTGTCCTGATATTCATCGACTAACAAATAGAGAAACCGCTTCTGATATTCCTCGGCCAGATCAGGATTTTCGCGGAGGACTTGCAGCGATTTCACGAGGAGATCATCGAAGTCCATCGAGTTGGCGGACTTCTTTCGCGCCTCATATTTTGATGCGACTCCGATCATTTGTGGGACGAGCTCGAGGAAATGCGGATGCCGCTCGGCGACCACGTCTTCGATGGGAGTTCCGGTGTTCAGCGAATAGGAAAGAATGTCTCCCAGCACCGCCGCTTTTGGGAAACGCGACTCTTTCGTGTCGATCCCGGAGCTGGCGATAGTGGCATCTAACAATTCCTCCTGATCGTCGCGATCCATGATCGAGAAGCCCGCGCGAAACCCGAGCAAATGCGCCGAGCGCCGCAGCAGCCGGTTGCCGATGGAATGAAACGTGCCGCCCCAGAGCTGCGAGATGTCGCCGGGGACGAGTTGCGAAACGCGCGTGACCATTTCCCGCGCGGCTTTGTTGGTAAAAGTCAGCAATAGAATGGAACTCGCCTCGACTCCATTATCGAGCAAGTAGGCCACGCGATAGGTCAGCGTGCGCGTCTTGCCCGAGCCGGCGCCAGCGATCACCAGCGCGGGGCCGGGCGCGGCGGTGACGGCGGCGTATTGCTGCGGATTCAGCTCCTTCTCGTAATCAATCCCCGACGCACTGCGAAATGCGGGACGTTGGAGAGTGTATTGCCGGGCCATTGCCTGTTTTCGCCGAGTTCGCCGAAAAGGGAAATCAGAAAACACTCTGATCCCTGCGGCGCGGCGGATTTGCAGTCACCGGGCCGGGGAGTATCTTGGCCACCGGCATGAAAAAACTCCCCGCCCTCCTTTTTCTCCTCGCGCTCACCATTTACGCACCGGCCGAGATGTCTGTCTTTCGCGAGCCCGGCGCGGCTTATCTGGCCGATCTTTTTACCAAACCCCTCAAGCTGAAGGTCCTTAAAACCGCCCCGATTTACTACGACGCCCCGATGACTCGCAGTCTCGGCGTGCTGCAACCGGGCCAGCTCGTCGAAGTGCAAGCCGTGCTGGAAGACAACCTCCGCGTCGTCGGCAAGGCGCGCCAGGGGCAAGTCGCTGGCTGGCTGCCCGCGTCGTATCTGGAACCGCTCGACCCGGATTTCCTCGTCAAAGTGAAGCAGGCCGCCGTGCGCAAGACGCAGATCGACGCGCTCATCGAGAAAAACGAGGTCGCCATGGGCATGACCGCCGACGAAGTCACCCGCAGCCTCGGCAAGCCGCCGAAAACCCGTCAGCGACAGGACGCCTCGGGCAGCAGCGAAGTCTGGGAATACATCCGCTACGAGCGCGTGCCGCAGCAGACCACCGGCTACGACTCCGCGGGGCGTTACGTGACCGCCACGATTTACGTGAAAGTCCCGAACGGTAAACTCATCGTCAGCTTCGAGAACGGACTCGTCAGCGCCGTCGAGCAAAGCGAAGGCACGCTCCAGCCCGGCAACAAAATCACCATCGTCGCCCCGCCGATCATCATTCGCTAGAGTCGCCTCTAACTCCGCTCACCCGACTCATACAGCCGGCTGTGTCGGACAAACGTGTAAAACGCCGTCGCCGCCGCGATCCAGAATCCGGGGAAGCCATCCAGAAAACCCCGGCGCAAGACATACGCCCGGAAAAATCGCCACCAAGGCCGCGTCACCGCCGCCGCCAGCGACCAGCGTTTCCCCCGAGCCCGGGCCTCCGCCGCGTGCTCGTCGCTGAAGCGATTCATCTTCCGCAGGTAATCCGCCATGTCGGCGAACGAATAATGATGCAAGTCGCCCGCCAGCCGCGCCACGGGGCCGGCCACCTCGATCTTGTCGTGACCGCCGCGTCCGGAAACCGTCGCCGCCACCCGCCGCACGAGGCGCAACTGACGATCCGGATACCAGTCGCCGTGCGTGATCCAGCGTCCGAGAAACCACGTTTTGCGGGCACAACTCGCGCCGACAGTCGTCTCTAACTCGGCTCTGGAAAAAAACTCCCCGATCGACTGCCCCAACTCCGGCGACAGTTCCTCGTCGCAGTCCAGACAGAGCGCCCACGGCTGCGCGGCTTGGGCCAATCCGAACCGACGCTGCTGCGCCATCCCCAGCCAGTCTTGGGAAATGACGCGCGCCCCGGCTGCGACCGCGATCTCCCGCGTGCGGTCGGTCGAGCCCGAGTCCACCACGAGGATTTCCGAGGCGAGGTCCGCCGCGCTGGCCAGCAGACGCGGAAGATTTCTCTCCTCGTTCCGGGCCAGAATAATGAGAGAGAGCGGCAGCGGCATGAGTCGGGTAGCATGGTTATCAGCCCCGCGCCTGACAAGTCGCTTCCGAAATGCGCGCATTCTGCCTAGGTTACGCGCATATCATGCGCACCCTCATTTGCCTCCTGCTCCTCCTCGTCCCCGGCCTCCTGCGCGCTGAGGAAAACCCTCCCGTCCTCGTCGCCACGCTCTCCACGATATTAACCGAAGTCGCCCAGCGCGTCGGCGGCGAACACGTCCGCGTCACCGGCCTCGTCCAGCCCGGCATCGACCCGCACGAATACGAGCCGAAGCCCGCCGACCTCGCCGTCCTCGCCGACGCCCAGCTCATCCTCGCCTCCGGCAAACACCTCGAGGGCTACCTCACCAAGCTCCACCACAGCTCCGGCTCCAGCGGCGTCCTCGTCTCCGTGGGCGACCGGTTTCCCTCCTTGAAAATGCGGCCCGACGACGGGGAAAAACACGGCGAGACGGACCCGAATGGCCTCATCGAAGACCCGCATTGGTGGAACAGCGTGGGCAACGTCCGGCTCGCCACCGACGTCGTTTGCGAGGAACTCATCAAAGTCGATCCCGCCCACGCCGCCGACTACCGCAAAAACGCCGAGACCTACTCCGCCAGCCTCGCCGACCTCCAGAAATGGGCCAAGATTAAGATCTCCGAGCTGCCCCGCGACCAGCGCCGGCTCGTGACCTCGCACGATGCGTTTCAGTATTTCGCGCAGGAATTTGGCTTCACCATTTACGCCATCGAGGGCCTCAGCACCGAGGACGAGCCCTCGAACCGCAAAGTCATCGCCACCATCGACCGCATCCGTCAGGAAGGGGTGAAGGCGGTCTTCGGCGAGTTTGGGAGCAACCCAAAAGTGCTCCAGGCCATCACCCGCGAGAGCGGAGCCAAAGTCGGCGGCGAGTTGTATCCCGACGGCCTCGCCCCCGGCGCCGCCTCCACCTACGAGGGCCTCATCAAACACAACATCACGACGATCGTCGATGGCTTGAAGTAGGCTCGCTCGCCATCGCCACATCCACAGCAGGAAACCCATGGCTCCGTGGGAGCCGAATATCTATAGGACCACCCCGGAAAAAGTTCGGGAGCGCCGTAGGTGCGACATCGGATGGCCTGCACCATGCAATGCCAGTCCCATGGACCTGATTCCATTGAAACTCGATTAGCCTAGATAGGCCGACCCTGACGGATCTATGTCGGCTTCAGCGGGCTGCCTACGAGACGTTCTTCTTGCCGAAAAACTTCTTGATGAAACTGAACAGCGCCACCGCACCCACGATCACAAACTTTTTCGCCGCCAGCAACGCCACCAGGATCACCTTAAACAGCCCCGCCTTCGCAGCGATCCCGCCCAGCACCAGCGCCCCGATGCCGTAGGCCGCCACCTTGTCCGTCGAAGGCGCGAAATCCGCGTAACGATGGCCCTGGCTGAAGTTTACCATGCTCAAAATCTGCGGCGTCTGCCGCTCGATCTCGGGCAATTGATCCATCGAAGCGACGCAGTTCAACGACAGCACCCCGCGCCGACCCAGCACGCGAATGTCGTAATTCAGCGTCTCCATTTCGCTGTCGCCAAACTTCAATTTCTTCGCCCAATACAGCTTCTTCGCCGCCGCATCGTAGCGCGGTGGAGCTGCCCAGCCCACGAGTGAGATCGCCGGATAACCCTCCTTCACGCGCTCCTTACTGGCCTCTTCGGTGCCCTTTTGCATGTCCTTCAAGAGGTCGTCATAATTGATCTTCGCTGCGTCGTCGTCCTTCACATAACCGTCCTCGACGTAGCTAATGAGCACCGCCCACGAGTCGCGCGACATGAGATCGACCTCGGCTGGCACGAGCATCCCGAGCGTCTTGTCGCCGGGCGGATTGCCCCACAATTTCTCCAGCACCTTGGCCGCGTCGTCGGCATTCAGGTAGCGAAACGTGGCGGGCACCTTCAATTGCGCCATGCCGCCGCTGAGGGAGACGTCGCCCTGCTGGAAATGCAGGCTGTCGATCAGCGCCGTGGCCGCTTTTTCGCGTTCGCCCGGAGGCTCCGGAGTCGGCTGGGCCGGCAGCGGCACGATGGAAAAAAGGGCGAGCAGGCCGAGGAGCAGGAGTGATTTCATCAGGAGGCAGAGATCGAGCCGACGCACGCAGATTGATCTCCCCGCGCGCCAGAACCAGAGCGGTGATAGGGAGTTCCGAGACTATCTCCAAGCTAAAATAGGCGATTCCCTGCCGTTTTGACGTCCCCCTCCCCCCTGTCTGCGGTTGCTTGCCGTCTCCTTTTGGATGACTGGGACCTCCTCGCCGCTCACTCGGGCCTCCTCCCGGCATCTTGGGGCCTGCTTCCAGCATCTTGGGGCATCCTCCTGGCACCTTGGGGGTATCCTCCTGGGACGTTGGGACATCCTCTTGGCATCTTGCACCATCCTCTTGGCATCTTGGAGTATCCTCCTGGCATTCAGACGGCCTTAATGTGCCACGAGGATACGTTAATTAGGCGCGAGGAGGCCGCAGGGGCGTTCGCCGATACGGATGCAACTCAACTGTGGGCGTCCAGTTCGCCGAGGATCGACTCCAACTCGGCCCGCAGCACGTCCACCAGCAGCGGGTCCATGTATTCGTAGTCATCGGGGATGTCGAGGTTGTGCATGCGGGGCCATTTCTCCAAATCGGGGAAGCGTGCGCGGAGGCGGGACTCGTATTTGCGCTCCATCACGCAGACGAGATCGGCCCATTGCAGGTCGGCTTGGGAGACGCGGCGCGGGCTGCTCTCACTCGTGCCTCCAGAGCGGACTGAAACTCGCTTGTCGCCACGAAAAATGGCCTCAGCCGTGGGGCTGCGGCGGCGATTGCGCCCGCAGACGAATAAGAGGTTCACTAGGGAAAAGTTGCACCACGAAGGCGCGAAGACACGAAGGAAATGAGGCGCTGCCTGCGTGAACGCCGGGAAATGAACCATCACGGCACTCAAGGGAGAAGAAAAATGCAGTGGATGATTCGAGCGGAATGGCTCCGTGGGAGCCCGATATTTATAGAAAAGCCGACCCGTAGAGAGATGAGCGCCGTAGGTGCGGCACGGGTATTTTCCAACGCTGGGTCTGGCCGATGCCGGTCCTACGGACCTTATGCCTCCCCAAAATCTGACGAGTGCTATAGATATGCCGACCCTCTGGGTCTGGGCTGGCAGGTATTTCTTTTCTCCTCTGGCGTCTTGGCGGTTAATCCCATTCCCCGCAGTCTGAGTTAGCCGGTGATGAGGCGGTAGCCAATGCCGGGTTCGGTTTTGATGAGTCGGATGGAACTCGGCTCGGGCTCCAATTTGTTGCGGAGGTGGTTGATGTAAACGCGCAGGTATTGGGCCTGGCCGCCGGCTTTGTCGCCCCAGACTTGGGTGAGGAGTTGTTTCTGGGTGACGATTTTCCCGGCGTGTTGCGCAAGGGTGCGGAGGACGGCGTATTCGGTGGCGGTGAGGCTGATTTCCGCTCCATCCAGATGAACGAGGTGCGCGGCGTAGTCGATCTGGAGCGGGCCGAGGGTGAAGGTGGACGACTTTTCGGGGTTGGCGGCGCGGCGCTGGATGACTCGTAGGCGGGCGAGCAGCTCGGCGGTGTTGAAGGGTTTGGTAACGTAGTCGTCGGCGCCGAGGTCGAGGGCGCGCACTTTGTCGTCGAAGGCGTCCTGCACGGAGAGGATGAGGACGGGGACGGGGGTCCATTCGCGCAGGCGCTGGAGGACGTCGAAGCCGGTGATGTCGGGCAGGCCGAGGTCGAGGAGGACGACGTCGGGCCGGTGATGGACGACGGCGCGAAGTCCGTCGGTGCCGGTCTCGGCGTCGAAGACTTGATACGAGTCGGACTCCAATGCGAGCCGAAGGAGGCGGCGCATCTGGATTTCGTCGTCGATAACGACTGCGATGGGGCCGGGCTTCATGAGAAGACAGGATGAACCACAAAGAACGCAGAGAACACAGAGAATTTCAAGATGAGGCACCGTCTTGCTGGCTGGAAATCCATCTTCCTTTTGTGCTCTTTGCGTTCTTTGCGGTTACTCAATCCTGCAAATGGCTCTGAATTTCCACGGGGAGGGCGATGCGGAAGCGGGTGCCGGTGGTGGGGGCGCTTTGCACGGTGATTTTGCCGCCGTGCGCTTCGACAAGGCCGCGCACGATGGACATGCCGAGTCCGAGGCCGCCGGAGGGGACGCCTGCGCCGCGATAGAATTTCCGGAAAACGTGGTCGGGGTCGGCCATGTCGAGTCCGGGTCCGTCGTCCTCCACGCGCAGGATGAGTTCGTTGCCGCTGGCGGTGGGGCGAACGACGGCGCTGAGGATGATGCGCGTATGCGCCGGGGTGTAGAGGGCGGCGTTGGTGAGGAGGTTGGCGAGGCATTGCTCGATGAGCGGGAAATCGAGGCGCACCATCGGGGTGTCGGGGGCGAGTTCGATCTGAACCTTGTGCTGGGCGAGCCGGGTTTCGAGATGCTCCAGGGCGGAGTCGAGCAACTCGCGGAGTTCGCCCCATTCCTTGTGCGGCTGGAGCAGGCCGCTCTCGATGCGGGTCATGTCGAGGAGGTTGTTCACGACTCGGGTGAGGCGTTGCGCTCCGAGTCCGATCTCGCTCAGAGCGGCGTCGCGGCTGATGGGAGAAATGCCGGGTTGCATGGCCATCTCGGCGGCGCTGGAGATGGCGGCGAGCGGGGTTTTTAATTCGTGCGAGACGCTGTCGAGGAGGGTTTTGCGCAGCCGCTCGGACTCGGCCAGTATCTTCGATTGATGGGCCAGCGTGGCGAGGTTTTCCTGTTCGATGGAGACGGCGATCTGGGTGGAAAAGGTGAGGAGCATTTCCATTTCGTCGAGCTCGAGCGACTGGGCCTGGAGGGGGCGCAACGCCATGACGCCGATGGTGTGGCCGGCGGTTTGCAGGGGCACAAAGGTCTGCTCGGCCTGGCCCAGGGTGTTGGTGAAACGTCCGGCGGGTTTGCCGTTCTGATACGCCCACGACGCGACGGCTTCCTCGTTTTCGCTCAGGCCGAACGGGTTCGGGTAGGTGGTGAAAGTGTTGTCGTCGTTCGGCAGCAGGAAACTGGTCTGTACGGAAAACAAGGCGTCGATCTGTTTCGCAGCGGCCGCGAGGGCGACATCGATGCTGGTGGCGCTGGCGAGGGATTTGAGGAGCTGGTTGACGGCGGTCGTTTTATTTTCCCGGCGACGCTCGGCGGCCTCGCGTTCGCGCAACCGGCTGGTGACGCTGCCCATGATGACGGCGACGACGATGAACATGGCGAGCATGAGCCCGTCCTCGAGCTGGCTGACGGAAAAGGTGAAGATCGGCGGGATGAAAAAGATGTCCCAGCAGAGTGCGCTCAGACACGCCGCAGCGACGACCGGCCCACGGCGAAAGCGCAGCGCGAGCAGGACGACGGCGAGCAGGTAAATGAGCGAGACGGTGTCGTAACCCGCGACGCCGACGATGAACCAGCCGATGACGGTAAGCACGCCGATGGTGCCGAACGTCCAGGCGTATTCGGCCCACGGAATGGGCTGCGGCTCGACTTTGATAGGAATGGAACCCGCCTTGTTTTCATTGCGAACGATGTAGATGTCGATGTCGCCGCTGGTGCGAATGAGCTGGTCCACGAGCGACCCGCCGCGCAGGAAATCGAGCACGGAATGGCGCGCCGGCTTGCCGACAACGATCTGGGTGACCTTGTGCTGACGCGCCGTGCGCAGGAGCGTCTCGGGGATGTTTTCGCCGGTGGTGAGGATGACTTCCGCGCCGAGTTCGCGGGCCAGCGCGAGGTTTTTCTGAACGGAGTTCTTGGCCGTCTCGCCGAGCGCCTGCGTGGGATCGACATAGACCGCGATCCATGATGCATTCGACGCGGCGGCCACCCGGCGGGTCCAGCGAATGAGGGTCGCGGAGGACGGACTCGGGCCGACGGCGACGAGGAGCCGCTCGCCCGCGCGGGCGGGTCCGCCGATCTGCGTGGCATGCTGGAGGCCGCGGAGTTTGCGATCGACGGTTTCCGCCGTGTAGCGGAGGGCCATTTCGCGAAGCGCGACGAGGTTGCCTTCCTTGAAAAAATTCTGCGTGGCAGCAGCAGCGCGGTCGCCGAGATAGACTTTGCCGTCGGCGAGCCGCTTGAGGAGTTGCTCCGGTGTGAGATCGACTAACTCGATTTCATCCGCCTGATCGAGAATGGAGTCGGGCACCGTTTCGTGCACGGGCGCGCCGGTGATTTGCCGTACGAGATCGACGCGGCTCTCGATGTGCTGGACGTTGAGCGTGCTATAAACATTGATGCCAGCGTCGAGGAGTTCGAGCACGTCCTGGCAGCGCTTCGGGTGGCGCGAACCGGGAACGTTGGTGTGCGCAAGCTCGTCCACGAGGACGATGTTAGGATGCGCCGCGAGGATGCCGTCGAGGTCCATTTCCTCCATCTGGACGTCGCGATAGGAAAGGCGCTGGCGCGGTTGCAGTGGGAGGTTTTCTAGCAGCGCCAGCGTTTCGACGCGACCGTGATGCTCGACCACACCGACGAGGACTTTCACTCCCGCCGCCTGCCGCGCGTGACCCGCCTGGAGCATGGCGTAGGTTTTTCCGACGCCGGGACACATCCCGAGATAGATTTTCAGCTTGCCCCGGCGCGAGCGTTCCTCACCGGCACGAATGCTGGCGAGGAGTTCATCGGGATCGGGGCGCTCAGGATCACTCACAGCTCCTGATAGCTTTCCAGAAGCCGGAACAAACACAATTGAAAGCTTTTTCTCAGAAAGTGGCTCAACGCTTTTGGAGTTAGATAATGATCACTACAGAGTCCGCAACTTTTCTTTGTAGTTGTTCTGCTAGCGGAAGTTTCCAAGTCAGCGAAAGCCGGGAGCGTAAAGAGCGTCCGGTCACAAAGTAACGAATGTTCATGGCCTTGGAGATTCTAACCAAGGCTTGAAGAACATCGCCATTTTCTACAATCACTGTCGCCCCCAATTTTCGCGCATGAGCCAAATCGGCCTCGGGAACCGGATGACGGGTGGCAGCCGTCCGGTAATGCAGAGTGAGCTGCTGCCGCACATGCACCACCACAAAAGTGCAGTGGAAATGCTCCGCAAGGCCCGCGCTCCGCTCTAGTAGATTCCGTGAGTTGGGACTCCGACTGGAGATTGCAAGCATCAGGTTGCCAGAGCCTTCCGCCGACGGCTGCACAATGCTAGTGACCTGACTCATAAATTCTTTTTTTGAGCAACCGCGCGCATTTCTTGGTCATGCGAACCAGCGGCGCACCATAGATCCACCAGTAGAGAGGAAGCGTGAGTGCGCAGCCTGCCGTTATTAGAACAGCGAGGACTCCTTGCAAGATTTGCACAGACTATGACGGCGAAGTTCAAACAACTTTAAAATATTAGTTTCTCGGGGGCGTCTCACATTTGGTCAACGGCGAGGTTAAGCTCTAAAACATTCACCCGTGGATCTCCGAAAATGCCAAACTGCGGCCGCTCGATCCGAGCCTCGACTAACATCGTGAGCTTCTCCATTTGATTGGCATCGTAATGGCGCGCGGCAGCGACGCGGGCGATTTGATAACGGGCCGCCTCGGGCGAAATGTGCGGGTCGAGTCCGCTGCCGGACGCGTAGAGCAGATCGGGGGGAATGTTAGTTCCATTGCCCAAAGCCTCGCGCCGGGCGGCGACGGCATCGGCGAGCGATTTGCTGAGGATGCCCTGATTGCTGGCACCCGAGGAGACAGTGGCGTAATCGCCCGCCGACGGACGCGGCCAGAAGTATTTCGCGTCGGTCGTTTTCTGCGCGAGCAGACTGGAGCCGACGAGTTTTCCGTTGAGCACGATCAGACTCCCATCGGCGTTTTTGGTGAAGATCGACTCGGAGAGAAGGGTCATCGCCACGGGATAAACGATGCCGGTAAGGATGGATAGAACCAGGAAGACGCGCAGGGCGGTGAGGATGTTTTTCATAGGAGTTAGACGAGGTGAGTGGCGACGAGAATGAGATCGATCAGCTTGATTCCAGCAAAGGGTGCTAACAATCCGCCGAGGCCGTAGATGAAGAGGTTGCGCTGGAGAATGGAGGCCGCGCCGAGCGCTTTGTAAGCGACGCCGCGCAGAGCCAGCGGGATGAGCGCGACGATAATGAGCGCGTTGAAAATCACCGCGCTGAGGATGGCGCTCTCCGACGAGTGGAGTTGCATAATATTCAGCGCCGCGAGCGGGCCGGGTTTGCCTGCGACGGCGTAGAGGCCGACGAACATCGCGGGCAGAATGGCGAAGTATTTTGCGACGTCATTCGCTATGCTGAATGTGGTGAGTGCGCCACGAGTCATGAGGAGTTGCTTCCCAATCTCGACGATCTCGATGAGCTTCGTCGGATTACTATCGAGGTCCACCATGTTGCCAGCCTCGCGGGCGGCTTGCGTGCCGGTGTTCATCGCGACGCCGACATCGGCCTGGGCGAGCGCCGGTGCATCGTTAGTACCATCACCAGCCATTGCGACTAACTTGCCGGCGGCTTGTTCCTCTCGAATGCGGGCGAGCTTCTGCTCCGGCGTGGCCTGGGCCATGAAATCATCGACGCCCGCCTCGGCTGCAATCGCGGCGGCGGTGAGCGGATTGTCGCCCGTGACCATGACCGTGCGGATGCCCATTTTGCGCAATTGCTGGAAGCGTTCCTGGATGCCGCCCTTGACCATGTCCTTGAGTTTCACCACGCCCAAAATGCGGTTTCCCTCGCTGACGACGAGCGGAGTTCCACCCGACTTGGCGACGTCATCGACCGCGGTGGCGACTGCGGACGGATAGACGCCGCCGTTGTTCTCGACGTGTTTCCTAACCTCGGCGGAAGCACCTTTGCGCAGCGCGCGGACGATTTTTCCATGGCCGTCGTGCAGATCGACGCCGCTCATGCGTGTCTCGGCGGTGAAGGGAATAAACTGACCGATGATTTCCGTGGCGTGGATGGCGCGCAGGTTAAATTTCTCTTTCGCTAGTACCACGATGGAGCGTCCCTCGGGAGTCTCGTCAGCAAGCGAGGAATATTGCGCTGCCTCGGCGAGCTGCTGCTCGGTAACACCGGGAGCCGGATACAAATCGGAGGCCATGCGATTGCCTAACGTGATGGTGCCCGTTTTATCTAACAAAAGAACGTCCACATCGCCTGCCGCCTCGACGGCGCGACCGCTCATGGAAAGAACATTGCGACGCATCAAGCGGTCGATGCCACTGATTCCAATGGCACTCAAAAGTCCGCCAATGGTTGTGGGAATGAGGCAGACTAACAATGAGACCAGGACGGGGATGCTAACATTCACCATGTTGGTCTGGCCTGCGGCTTTTTCGCTGTAGTGCGCGAAGCTGGGCAGCGTGAAGACGGCGAAAAGAAAGACGACCGTGAGGCTGACCAGCAAAATGCCGAGTGCGATTTCATTGGGAGTCTTTTGACGTTCCGCGCCTTCTACCAGCGAGATCATGCGGTCCAGAAACGACTCGCCGGGTTCCGAGGTGATCCGAATGAGAATGCGGTCGCTGAGGACTTTGGTTCCACCCGTGACAGCGCTGCGGTCGCCGCCGCTTTCGCGAATCACCGGGGCAGATTCGCCGGTAATGGCCGATTCATCCACGCTGGCGATGCCCTCGATGACGTCTCCATCGGAGGGAATGATGTCGCCCATTTCACAGACGACGGTGTCGCCTTTGCGCAGCTCGGCGGACGGCACCTGGATCTCTTTTCCAGAGGTAATTTTGCGAGCAATCGTCTTCGTCCGCATCTTGCGTAACGTGTCGGCCTGGGCCTTGCCGCGACCTTCCGCCATGGCCTCAGCGAAGTTGGCAAAGAGGACGGTGAACCAGAGCCAGACCGCTATCTGGATGTTAAACGAGGTCGGCGTTTTGGTTAGGAGTGCGGTGGTTAGGATGGCGCCGATGAAGACGACAAACATGACGGGATTTTTCCACTGCACACGCGGGTCGAGCTTCTTGAAGCTCTCGACGATGGCTGGAATGATGAGTTTTTGGTCGAACATGAGAGTTGGATTGGAATGTTAGAAGGTTCTGCCGCTGGCCATCAGGAAATGCTCGATGACCGGCCCGAGGCATAGCACGGGAAAGAAGGTGAGCGCGCCGACGATGACGATGACGCCGATAAGCAAAATGACGAACGTGCCGCCCGTGGTCGGGAAGGTGCCCGCAGAGAATGGCGCGGTCTTTTTTTGTGCCAGCGATCCGGCGATGGCGAGCGCGGGAATGATGACGATGAAGCGCCCGACAAACATACAGATGGCGAGCGCGTAGTTATACCACGGCGTGTTCACTGTGAGTCCGCCGAACGCACTTCCATTGTTATTGGCGGCGGAGGCGAAGGCGTAGAGAACCTCGGTTAAACCATGCGCACCCTGGTTGCCCAGACTGGAGGTGCCGTAGTCGTGGACCAATGAAATCGCGGAGCCGACTAACACAAAGGCGCACGGCGCGATGATGGCGAAAATGGCGAGCCGCACCTCGCGGGCCTCGATTTTTTTCCCGAGATATTCCGGCGTTCGTCCGACCATTAGACCCGCGATGAAGACGGTCACGATGACGTGCATCAGGATGGTGTAAACGCCCGTGCCGATGCCGCCGAAGACGCATTCGCCGAGGAGAATGTTAGTCACCGCCACCAGTCCCGCCAGCGGAGAAAGACTGTCGTGCATGGCGTTGACCGAGCCATTGGAGGCGTCGGTGGTGGCCGTGGCCCAGAGGACGCTGTTCATGATGCCGAAGCGTGTTTCCTTGCCTTCCATCATGGGATGCGGCGCAGCGACTTCCGCCCACCAGGCAATGCCGAGACCGACGAGAAACAGAGCCATCATGGCCAGATAAATCGAGCGGCCCTGCTTTGGATTGCCGACGAATTTCCCGTAGGTGAAACAGCACGCGGCGGGCAGTGCGAGAATGGCCAGCATCTCGAGGAAGTTAGAAAACGGCGTCGGATTTTCGAAGGGATGCGCACTGTTAACACCGAAGAAGCCGCCGCCGTTGGTTCCTAGCTGTTTGATCGCAATCTGCGACGCGGCGGGTCCGAGCGGAATCACCTGGGTCGTGCCGCTGAGGGTGGTCGCCTCGGCGTAAGGTTTGAAGGTTTGCACCACACCCTCGCCGACTAACACGACGGTGAAAAGGATCGCGAGCGGCAGTAAAATGTAGAGCGTCGAGCGCACCAGATCGGCCCAGAAGTTGCCGAGGTTGCCGGTGTTTTTGCGAGCCAGACCACGGGCCATCGCGACCATCACACCGAGCCCGACGGCAGCGGAGAGAAAATTCTGCACGCCGAGCCCACCCATCTGCGTGAGATAACTCAAAGTCGCCTCACCAGAGTAAGCCTGCCAGTTGGTGTTGGTCACGAAGCTCACCGCCGTGTTCAGCGCGAGGGCAAAGGGGACGTTCGGCATCTTCGCCGGATTAAGCGGCAGACCGGCTTGGAAAAGTTGCAGCAGGAGAACGACGGCGATTCCTAACAAATTGAAAAGCATCAGGGCCCAGGTGTATTGCTTCCAATTCATCTCCTCATCGAGCGTGATGCCGGAGAGTTTGTAGATGAGCCGCTCGACCGGGCCGAGAATGGAGGTTAGGAAATTTCGCTCACCCGCCAGAACCTTCGCCATGAAACTTCCCAGAACGGGAGCGAGGCTGATCAGCGCGATCAGGTAGAGGAAACATTGGACGAGTTCGATGGACTTCATGCCACCAGAATGCGCCCTAACTCGAGTTCTAACTAATAAAGAGAAACGCCGCGCTCGTAAAAAAAACGTAAACGCGTACTAGCACTCTACATGTCGAGGCTTTGCCCGATGCCTTTGCTGGCTTTCAAGCCGCGGAGTTTGCCGTGGATGAAGGCGTCGAGGTCGCCATCCATGACGGCTTGCACGTTGCTGGTTTCGACGCCGGTGCGGTGATCCTTCACCATCTGATACGGCTGAAAGACGTAGCTGCGGATTTGATTTCCCCAGGCGACGTCGCCTTTTTCGCCGTATTGGCGGTCGATGTCGGCGCGCTTTTTGTCGGCTTCGATTTGGAGGAGCTTGGCCTTCAGCATTTTCATCGCAGTCATCCGGTTTTTGAGCTGGCTGCGCTCGGCCTGACAGGCGACGACGATGCCGCTGGGGATGTGTGTGATGCGCACCGCCGTCTCGACTTTGTTAACATTCTGCCCGCCTTTGCCGCCGGAGCGGAAAGTATCTAGCTTGATGTCGCGGTCGTCGATTTCGATCGGCACGTCGTCGGGAATTTCCGGCACAGCATCGAGGCTGGCGAAACTGGTGTGGCGGCGCTTGTTGGAATCAAATGGAGAAATCCTAACCAAGCGATGTACGCCGCGCTCAGTCTGGAGATAACCGTAGGCGTTCGGGCCTTCTATTTTCAAGGTGACCGACTTGATGCCAGCTTCATCGCCCTCCTGGATATCGACGATGGATTGGGTGAATCCGCTGCGTTCGCACCAGCGCTGATACATGCGCATGAGCATGTCGGCCCAGTCGCAGGATTCGGTGCCGCCGGCTCCAGAGTGAATGGTGACGAAGGCGTTGGATCCATCAAATTCGCCGGACAAAAGCTGGAGCAACTCAAACTCCTCCAGCGCAGTGACAATGCTATCGTGCTCGGTCTGGACTTCCTGATACGCGGCGGAATCCTGCTCCTCGTCGGCGAGTTCCTTAAGCAGGGTTAGATCTCCCAGACGCGACTCCAGCTTCTGCAGCGGCAGCAATTTGGCGCGCAGCTTGGAGACTTCCTCCACTTGAGTTTGAGCCTGATCTTTGTTGTTCCAAAAATCGGAGGAGGACATGCGGTCCTCCAGCTCGGCGAGACGGGTTTCTAGTCGGGGAACGTCAAAGGTACCTCCGCAACTCGCCCACACGGATGAGGAGTTCGTCAGTGCGGAGGTTGAGGTCGTCGGCAGTCATGTTAGGAAATGTTAGATACGAGTTAGGGCGTGGTCTTCACCGCCGAGGTTGGCGTGGCGCTAGTGTTGGTGGAATCGAAACGAAAGATCGTCTCGCCCGGTTTCATCAGTTCCAGTTTGTCGCGGGCGATGAGGCCGAGATACTCGGGGTCGTTACGCAGGCGGGCGACTTCGCGAAGGTTTTTCTGATTGAGGATTTGCGCGGCTTCCACGTCGGCCTTGATCTTGGCGAGGGCGGTTTTTTGTTCCGCCCGCGCCTTCAAGGCCGGGTAGAAGCAGGCCAGCATTCCGATAATGAAAAGCACCACGAGCAATCCGATGATGACCCGGTTGAGGACTTGGAGATAACTCCGGTCCTTGCGACGCTTAAATTCAGGAAATCCGATGGCCTCGCTCAATGGTGAAAAAACTCCTCAGCGCATCTTACCGCCATAAATGGCGTTGTCACCTAGTTCTTCCTCGATGCGGAGGAGCTGGTTGTACTTGGCCACGCGGTCGGTGCGGCAGAGCGAGCCGGTCTTGATCTGGCCCGCATTCGTCGCGACGGCGATGTCGGCGATAGTGGTGTCCTCGGTCTCGCCGGAGCGATGGCTGATGACGGCGGTGTAGCGGTTTTCCTTGGCGAGCTCGATGGCGTCGAGCGTCTCGGTGAGGGTGCCGATTTGGTTGACCTTCACGAGGATGGAGTTGGCCACGCCCTGGTCGATGCCCTTTTGGAGGAACTCGACATTCGTGACAAACAAATCGTCGCCGACGAGCTGCGTCGTGGAGCCCATTGCGTCGGTGAGCGTCTTCCAGCCAGCCCAATCGTTTTCGGCGCAGCCGTCTTCGATGGAGATGATCGGATATTTTGCCTGCAACTCTTTGTAATAAGAAACTAACTCCGCCGCAGTCCGCTTCGAGCCGTCGGATTTCTTGAAAATGTAGAGTCCGCTTTCCTTGTCGAAAAATTCACTGGAAGCCGCATCGAGGCCGAAGAAAATCTCCTCGCCCAGCTTGTAGCCAGCCTTTTCGATGGCCTGGGAAATGGTCGCCAGCGCGTCGTCGGCGTCGTTGAATTTCGGAGCGAAACCGCCTTCATCACCGATGGCCGTGGCGAGTCCGCGATCTTTCAGGATGCTCTTGAGCGCGTGGAAAATCTCCGTGCCATAGCGCAATGCCTCGCGAAACGTCGGCGCGCCCTTCGGAATGATCATGAATTCCTGGAAATCAATCGGCGCATCGGAGTGCGCACCGCCATTGATGATGTTCATCATCGGCACGGGCAACACCTTGGCGTTTGGCCCGCCGAGATATTTGAAAAGCGGGATGCCCTGCTGCGAGGCAGCGGCGTGGGCAGTGGCGAGGGAAACGGCGAGCAGCGCATTGGCACCGAGAGCCGATTTATTCTTCGTGCCGTCGAGGGCGATCATTGTTTTATCGACGGTGACTTGATCGAAGGCGTCGATGCCGACGAGTTCCTCGGCGATCTGCTTTTCGATTGCCGCGACAGCCTTGGTCACGCCTTTGCCGCCGTAGCGGGCTTTCACGCCATCGCGGAGTTCCCAGGCTTCGTGTTCGCCAGTGCTGGCACCGCTCGGAACGGCAGCGCGTCCGACAGCTCCGCCGGAAAGTTCGACGTCGGCTTCGACGGTGGGGTTGCCACGGGAATCAAGGATTTCACGGGCGCGGATATCAGCAATGGCAGAGATGGACATGTTTTTTGGTGTTTTTTGGTTTTTTGAAAAAATGAGGAGTCAGGTTGTAATCGCAGGACCGATGAGGTCAATCTTGTTCGTTATTTCACCGAGAGCGGGCCGGTGTAGGGGGTGATTTTTTCGATGCGGACTTGTTTGGTGCCGCGTTCGGTGGGCAGGGAAACCGTTTCGCCGACGCCGTGGCCGATCAGACCCTGAGCGATGGAGGTGAGGTAGGAGATAACATTGGAAGTCGGCTCGCTGTCCCACGCACCGAGGATGGTGAAGGTCTCGCGCTCGGAGGTGGCGGTGTCGGTGATTTCCACGACTGTGCCGATGGAGACGCGGCTCGTGTCGGGATTTTCAAAGCTCGTGCCGCGGGAGAGGCCGAGCATGTGCTCGATCTCGGCTTTGCGGCGCTGGAGGACGGTTTGCTGGTCCTTGGCGGCCTTGTATTCGAAGTTCTCGCGCAAATCGCCGTGCTCGCGGGCGGCACTGATTTCCTTCACGTTCTCGGGGATTTTCTTGGTCAGCAGGTCCTCGTATTCCTCTTTGCGCTTCTCGAGGCTGGTCCAGGAAACGATGAGTTGCTCCTCCTTTTCGGTCACGTCGCCGGAGAGCATCGTTTGCAACTCGGGATGCGCCTTGATGACGCGGGCGAGCAACGAGCGCTTCGTCAGTTCCTCGAAGACATTGGTCATCATCAGTTTGCGCATGACGTCGCGGGCGTCGTGCGAATTCGCGCCCTCGACCATGTCGGAAACGAGCTCGCGATCTTCCATCAGGAGATCCTGCAAACGGGTGGCTTTGATTTCGCTCTGCTGATTGCGTTCGATCGCGGAAATGATCGCGGTGAAGAGCCCGGTCTTCGTGTAATCGGGATATTTCTTGCGCTCCTTGGCCAGCCAGATCAGGCCGTCGGAGGAAATGGAATGCTCGCGAATGCCCTTGTCCAGAGCGCGCTCTAACTCGCCTGTGTTTCCCTGTTCTTCGAGGAGGCGGGCGACTTCGCCGGCAATGCGGGTGTTGGCGCGTTGCAGGAGGCGGGTGACTTTTTCGATCCAGCGATCGGGGAACGCCTTCGGAAACGCGGCGAGCACTTTGCGCTGGCGGGCGGCGCCGATGTTGGGCAGCACTTCATTCAAGCGGCCCTCCTCGTCGGCGAGCATTTTTTCGAGGGTTAGATTGCTCTGGGAGACGGCGAGCGAAAGATAGGTGGCGGTGATCTCGTCGCGGGCAATGAGGAGTTCCATCGCGTCGGCGGTGTTCAATTTCTGATTTTGCGCGGCGATGGTGCCGAGGGCGGTGACAACCGGTTTGAGTTTGTCGAGTTCCGGGCCGAAGAGAGCGAGATTCTTGACGATCTGATCGGCGGCGGCGAGTTGATCGCGGGTCTGGCGAGCAGTTTGGAAGGTGGCAATCAATTCATCCGTCCGAGACAACGCGTTCTCCCGGAGCAGGATCGGCTCAGTCCGCTTGGCGGGAATGGCGATGAGTCCGCCAGTCTTCGCGGTCTTTTTTGCGGCGTCCCACCATTTTTTGAAACCGGCCTCGGTCATGAGATCTGGCACGATCAATTTCGTGAGCTGATCGACCGTTAATTTATTGTCGTGATCGGCCAGAATCATCCGCAGAAGCTCCGCGGGCTCGCTGCTGGCGAGGACTTTGAGCTGGTCGGCTCCGGTCGCTTTTTTAACGAGGAAATGATCCGGCGGCACTGCGGCCAGAGTTTCCGCAGCGTATTGAAACTGCATCGGGTGCGCTTTTTTCGACTGGAAATTGATAATGACCTGACCCACGAGGTCGTTCCAGGATTCGATCTGGCCGAAGCCCCAGCTTTTGTGGAGGACCCACGTTCCGGGAGTGAGATTTTCCATTTTCTCGCCATGTTGGGAGTTGAGTTGACCGGCATCGACGAGTTTCTGAATTTCTGGCAGCATAAATAGTTAGGGACAGGAAGGTTAGGGACACCACACGGCGAGGCAAAGGAAAAACGTCAGATGTGATGCGAGTTGCATTCGACTCAGTTTTTCCCGGGGAGGGATTGCGCGCCCTCCCTCCATGCAGCATCCTGCCGCGATGCCTCATCCAACTGCCGACGCCATTCCCCCGGTCCGCCTCCGGGTGTCGGCTAGTTTTCGCGAGTTGCTGGCGCATTCCCAAGGGCGGCAGATGACCATCCATGAGCTGGAGAAATTTCTTCGCGCCGAGGGCTTTCTGGTCTTTCTCCTGATGCTGGGACTTCCATTTATATTGCCGGTGCCCCTGCCCGTCTCGACTCCATTTGGACTGGCGATTATTTTGATCAGCAGTGCCATCGCACTCGGGCGCGAGCCGTGGCTGCCGGCGTTCATCCGCCAGCGCCACATCCAGGATCGGTTCCTCGCAAAAATCCTCAAAGGCGTGATCCGCGTGATGGTTTTCCTGGAGAAATTTACCCGGCCCCGGCTGAATTTCATGTCGCATCGGCTGGTTCTCGCCGCCGTCGCCTGGGGCATCGCTTACGGCGGGCTCATGCTCTGCCTGCCGCTGCCGGTGCCGGGGACGAATTGCCTGCCGGCGCTCTCGATCATCTTTTTTTCCGCCGGGTTGATCGAGAAGGACGGCGTCTTTGTTTTGCTCGGCCTGCTCTTTTCGATTTTGGCGACGGCTTATCTCGCTTTCACTTTCCTGATGGGCCGAAACGCGTTGCAATGGATATGGAACGCAGTTTTCTAAGGATTTCCACAAAACTTCTGTTGCGCAGAAACGTAAATCATCGGTATACCTAACTTTATGAAATTATTCATCTGCTCCCTCCTCCTCGTGGCTAGTTTCGGCATGGCCCGCGCCGACATTCAAGATCCTCCCGGCAAAAAGTATGATGGCCGCCGCAAGTTTGACCGTGGTGTGGCTAATATTCTCTACGGCACCGCGGAACTTCCGCACACTATATGCGTCGTAAACAATGAGGAAGGCAACTCGGCTGCCTTCAGTGTCGGCATTCTCTCTGGTCTGCGCCGCTCTGCCCAACGCATGGGAGTGGGAGTGTTTGAAGTGCTCACGCATCCTTTCCCGCTGAATCGCGGCACCTATAAGCCCTACTTGAAGAGCCCGACGCGTAACCATAATGGCACTTTCGGGGAATTCCCGCCTGAGCTGGGCTTCGAATCCTCCTACGGCTACGCCCGTCATTAAACCCTCCATTATCTCTCTGCAAAAAGACTTTCTCGATAATCGGGGAAGTCTTTTTGCTTTTCTAAAGAACTCCCGTGCCACGTCCCACTGTCGATAACAACCCCGCCATCCTCACCATTGGCGATGTCGGGTTTGGTGGAAAAGGCGTCGCGCGTCACGAGGGCAAGGTCGTGTTCATTCCCTTCGTCCTCCCGGGCGAAGTCGTTCTCGCAAAAACCACTCGCGAACACAAAAGCTTTTCCGAGGCGAGTCTGGTTCGCATCTTGCAGCCATCGGAGCATCGCACCGAGCCGCCGTGTCCCTATTTCGGCACCTGCGGCGGCTGCTCCTACCAGCACGCCACGTATCCGCACCAACTCGAAATCAAGCAGCAGCAAGTCCGCGACACGCTGCGCCGCATCGGCAAACTCGACGCCGCCGTCGAGCCCACCGTCCCCTCGCCCACGCCGTTCGCCTACCGCAACCGCATCACCGTCCACGTGCAGGAAGGCGACATCGGTTTTTTTGCCTACGACGAACACAAAATTGTCTCCATCGAGCGCTGCCCCATCGCCAGCGAAGCCGTAAATGCCGAACTCACCGAGCTGCGCAAAAAACGTCCGCGCGACGGACATTACACGCTCCGCGAGCGCTCCGACGAACGCACTTTTCGCCAGACCAACGACACCGTGGCCGAGCTTCTCGCCAACGCCGTCGGCGACCACCTTCCCGCCCATGGACCGCTCCTGATCGACGCCTATTGCGGCTCCGGTTTCTTCCTGAAACGCTTCGTCGATCGTTTCGATCAAGCCATCGGCCTCGAATGGAGCCAATACGCCGTCGCCGCCGCCCAGAAAACCTGCGCCCCGCACGAGTCGTACCAGCTCGGCGACGTCGGCCTGCTCCTCGACGACACCCTCACCTGGGCCCCCGCCGGCACCACGCTCCTGCTCGATCCGCCCGCCGAGGGACTCGCCCCGCAAGTCACCCGCTCCATTCTCGCGCACCCGCCGCAGACGATTCTCTATATTAGCTGCAATCCCTCCACGCTCGCACGCGATTTGGGGAAACTGGCCGCCGCTTACACCGTCCGCCGCGTGCAGCCGTTCGACATGTTTCCGCAGACCGCCGAGATCGAAGTTCTCGCCATTCTCGAACTCCAGAATCCGATCTAACTCGAATGAAAACCCGACGCTTTGGCCGCACTGAGATTCAGATTCCCGTCCTCTCCTGTGGCGGGATGCGTTACCAGGAAAGCTGGAACGACCTCACGCCCGAGGACATTCCCACCGCCGGCCAGAACAACCTCGAAGCCACCATCCAGCGCGCACTCGAGTTAGGCATCAATCACATCGAGACCGCCCGGGGCTACGGCTCGAGCGAGATGCAACTCGGCTTCCTTTTGCCGCGGCTCGACCGGGAAAAACTCATCATCCAGACCAAGCTCGCACCGCAGGAAACGCGCGAGAAATTCATCGAAGCCTTCGAGCTTTCGCTGAAAAACCTGCAACTCGATTACGTCGATCTTTTCTCCATTCACGGCATTAACAACGCCGAGGTTCTCGCGCAAACTCTCGCCCCCGGCGGCGCTCTCGAGTGCGCCCAGCAATTTCAACGCGAAGGCCGCGTCCGGCACATCGGATTCTCCACTCACGGCACTTGCGCGGAGATCACCAAGGCACTCAAAACCGACGCGTTTTCCTACGTGAACCTGCACTGGTATTTCGTGAACGACCTCAACTGGCCCGCTATTCTCGAAGCCGAAAAACGCGACATCGGCGTCTTCATTATTTCGCCCAACGACAAAGGCGGGAAACTCTACGATCCACCGAAAAAGCTCGTCGATCTTTGCGCCCCGCTCACGCCAATGGCCTTTAACGACCTCTATTGCCTGTCCCGCCCTCAAGTTCACACCCTCAGCATCGGCGCGAGCAAACCGAGCGACTTCGACGCCCATATCGAGGCGCTCAAACATTACGATTCCAGAGCGGAAACCATCGCTCCGATAGAAATGCGACTCCGCTCAGAAATGAACCGCGTCCTCGGTGCCGACTGGACCGCCAACTGGTGGAAAAACATTCCCGAATACCACGAGTTGCCCGGCGAAATCAATGTCCTGGAAATCCTCCGCCTCTGGTCGCTGGCGAAGTCGCTCGACCTCGTGAGCTTCGGCAAAATGCGCTACAATTTGCTCGGAAACGCCGGCCACTGGTTCCCTGGAACGAACGCGAAAACCTTCGACGCGCACGCCCTCGCCCCGCTCCTCGCTGGCTCCGCCTTTGCAGATCGCATCCCGCAGATTCTGACCGAGGCTAACGACATTTTGCTCGGTGAGGAAGTCCAGCGCCTGAGCAAAAGCGACTAGTATTGGGGCAAAAAAAACTTGCCCGCTTTTGGCCCAGCAACGAGTCTCGCTGCATCGTTTGCAATCCGCAGATGCACCAACCACCAACCAGAAGGAAACTAAATATGAAATCCAGCACATGTGTTAGCAGTCAGGGAGTTTTGGGAAAAGGACAGCCGATTAGCGAAGGCATCATTAACGTCGGGCAACCGATCAGCGAGGGTGTTTTCGCCAAGGGACAGCCAATTAGCGAAGACATCGTTCCCCGGGGTGAGCCGATCATCCCCTTCAACGCCTGATCCGTAATAGCAGTCATTTGAAAAGCCCCAAGTGGTTTCCATCACTTGGGGCTTTTCGCTTTTTTTGAGATGCCTGTCTCCGTCCAAATACTGTTAGAAAAAAACCCGCGCGAAGTTCACCTCCATTTTCTGGGGATCTGCGGCATTGCGATGGGCCAGATGGCGATCGAACTCCAGCGGCTGGGATATCGCGTCACAGGTTCGGACGACCAAAGCGATCCGCCAATGTCGCTGATGTTAGCAGCGGCTGGAATCGACGTGGATTCCAGCGGTGAAAACAGGCGGAACTGCGACATGTTAGTCATCGGTCGCGGGCATTCTTTGGTGGACACGGGAGTTTCATTCGTATCACTGCCAGAGTTGGTTTCTGCGTTCACTCAACAAGCCGCGCAACGCGTCGCTGTCGCCGGAACCAAGGGAAAAACCACCACGACTTCGATGCTCACCTGGATGGCCCATTTCGCCGGCTTGCAACCCGACTATCTGATCGGCGGAGTGCCCGGAAATTTTCCATCCGGATTGCATTTGAATCGAAGTCCACTGGCGATTTTGGAGGGTGACGAATACGCCAGCTCGCCGACGGATCTAACACCGAAATTCGTCCACTACCGTCCGACCGCCGCAGTGCTCACTAACATTCATCCCGACCACCTGGAGCTGTATCCCGAGTTTGATAGTTATGAGGAACTTTTTGTGAGCATGTTAGCTAATCTCCCCAACAATGGGTTTGCCGTGGTTAGTGGTGATGCGAGTTCCAATTGTATCAAGGCCATTGCGGCGTCTTCCGCTCCTGTGACCACGGTTGGCTGGGAGGAAACTTCCACGTCCCGGCTCACCGATTATGCCGCTGATAATGATGGAACTCGATTCACTTTTTTAGGGCACGCGTTCCATCTTTCTCTCCTCGGCAAAGCCAACGTCCTCGACGCCGCGCTGGCCATCGCTGCCGCGCATCACTTGGGCATCGAACCAAAAATTTCCGCAAAGGCGCTGCGGGATTTTCTCCCGGTGCAGGAACGGCTCCAGCACGTTGGCACTCCCGGCGGCGTCCGGCTGTTTGTCGATAGCAATGTGCATCCCGCGTCGCTGCAAACGGCGGTCGAGGCGTTGCGCGAACGTCATCCGACGGGACGACTTCTTTGCCTTATCCAGCCGCAAACTCCCGGGCCGGGTGACGGCTATGTGCAGCGCACGCTCCCGCAGGCGCTGGAGCAGGCGAGTCACGTGTTAGTCGCGCCACCGGCGAACCAGCTGGAAGACTGCGATCCGCCGTTTTCCTGCGAACAACTCATTGCCGATCTAACCTCGCTCAACATCACGTCCGCTTATCGCGCCACGCGCAAGACGCTGGTCGCCTGGGTCGTGGAAAACATCCACGCCGGGGACACGATTTTGATTGCCGTGCACGCGCCCTCGCGAGCATTGCTCGTCCGCGAAATTACCGCTGCAATAGAACCATGATCGTCCTCATTACAAACACCACGCTCGCCAGCAACGGCGGCACGCAAACTGTCGTCGCGGAGATCGCGCGCCTGCTCCGTCAGCGAGGGCATCAGGTGATGCTGTATTCGTCGAAACTCGGTCATGTCGCCGACCTGCTGATCGAGGATAAATTTGCCGTGGTTAGCAACCTCCGCGACCTCCCATTCAAGCCCGACATCATTCACGGCCAGCATCATCTCGAGACCATGAGCGCGCTGATGGCCCTGCCGGAAACGCCCTGCGTTTACTACATTCACGGCGTCACCCCGTGGCAGGAACGCGTGCCGATTCACCCGCGCATCCTGGGTTACATCAACCTCTCGGAGATCAGCACATTTCGCTGCTCGGTGCAGAAATGCATCCCGCTGGAGCGATTTTACTCGCTGGGAAATCACATCAATTTCGGTCTTTTTCCCACACCGAAAACGCCACCGACCCGACTAGGGACCGCCGCGTATTGTCCACGCATCGCCGCCACTCCGGCCACACTGGAAAACGTTGAACGCCTCTGCCGTGAGCACGGGATCGAGCTGCATCACGAGACCGAGTGGAGTCGGGGAAGCATCGCCGATCCGCTGGCGGTTTACCAAGGATACGACCTCATTTTTGGCACGGGCCGCACCGCCTTGGAGGCGCTCGCCGTCGGCTGTGTGGTGAGCTCGACCGATCAGGAAAAACTCGGGCCGCTGATCACTCCGGCAAACATCGCTGAACGGCGCACGGTGAATTTCACGATGGCGCTTTGGGAGGAACAGACGCCCTACACGACACTCTCCGCGCAACTGGCCGCTTACGATCCCGCCGCCCAGCAGGAGGTGTATCACTACATCCGGCGCGAGGCGGATTTCGAAAAAGCGGCCGATGATCTGGTGCAAATCTACGAGAAAATCATCGCCGAATGGAAGACGATGGAGCGCCCCAGTTTCGTGGACGACATGACCGCTGCGAGCGATTATCTGCGCGCACTCACGCCGCTCTTTGCCGACCACGAGCGGGTCGAGAAAATGCGCCAGGCCCACGAGCGCATCCAGCGGCGCAACGAAGTTTTGGAGGCGCGCGTCGCCGACCTGAAACAGAAACATCAGACCGCGCTCGAAGTCCCGCCGAAGCCGATCCAGAAAATCATCGAACTCCTCCGCCGGTTCGCTGCGACGCATCCGATCCGGCGCGTTTTCATTGGAAAACTGCTCCGCCGCATCGAGGAATTGCTCCAGACGCCGCCCTAACTTCGGGCTTTAGCTTTCGAGCGAGAGTCGTATCATTCGCGCCCGTTCCATGTATCTCCAGTCCCTCGAAATCCAAGGCTTCAAGTCCTTCGCCAACCGCACCCTGATCGAGTTTCATCGTGGTGTGACGGCCATTGTCGGGCCGAATGGCTGCGGGAAATCGAACGTCCTCGACTCCATTCGCTGGGTGCTCGGCGAGCAGTCCGCCAAGGCTTTGCGCGGCGGCGAAATGGCCGACGTGATCTTCTCCGGCACCGATTCGCGGGCGGCGGTCGGCATGGCCGAGGTCTCGATGACGTTTGCCGAATGCGAGGCCGAGCTCGGGCTCGACTACCACGAGGTGCGGATCACGCGCCGGGTGTTTCGCGACGGACGCTCCGAATATCTCCTCAATAAAACGCCCTGCCGACTGCGCGACATCCATCTCCTTTTCATGGATACGGGCATCGGCCGCTCCGCCTATTCCATCATGGAACAGGGCAAGATCGACCAAATCCTCAGCTCCCGGCCCGAGGAACGCCGCGCCATTTTCGAGGAAGCGGCGGGCATCACGAAATACAAGTCGCAGAAGAAAGAAGCCCTGCGAAAACTGGAATTCACCGAGGCCAATCTCCTTCGCCTGACCGACGTGATGCGCGAAGTGAAGCGCCAGATCGGCAGCCTCCAGCGTCAGGCGGGCAAAGCGCGGCGCTACCAGTCTTTGCTCGGCGAGCTGCGCATTCTCGACACGCATCTTTCGCGGAAACGCCACGACGATCTTCAGAAGGAAATCCTCGAAATAGATTCCGCCCTAACTCAAATCACCGACAACCAGCAATCCACCGAGTCGCATGTGACTCAATTGGAAAACGGCCTGACCGCGAAAAAAATGGAGCTGGCCGAGATGGAAACGCGCATCGCCGACGCCCGGCAGCGTGTCCAGGATCTGAAAAACGACATCGCCAACGGTGAAAGTCGGATTGGTTTCAACCGCGAGCGGATCGTCGAGTTCGGCACGCTGGCCGAGCGGTATCAGACCGATCTCGCGGCGGGTGAGGAGAAATTGCTCACCCAAGAATCGCAGATTGCCGACACCGATCAGCAGCTCGAAGAAGCCTCTTCCCTCCTCACAACCGAGGAAGCTGCGCTCGCTTCGCACTCGGATGCGGTGACGAAACTCCGCGACAAACGCGTGGCCGCCGAGACCGCGCTGCGCCAGTCGGACACGACGCTTTCCCAATCCGAGGGACGCTCGAACGCACTTCGCACTGAGCTGGCGAATCTCACCGGGCAGCATCAGGGCACCGAGGCGCGCACGGCTGCGCTCACTCAGGAACTGACCACCGCCACGACTCGCCGCGACGAATTGGCGGGTCAGATCGCCACGGCGCGCGAGACGTTGCAGTCGGCTCAAACTCGACTCAGCGAGGCCCGCGAGCAGCAGCGTCAGCTTGAGGAACGTCTGAAAACCGCCCAGTCCGATCTCAGTCAGATGGAAAAAGAGCTCACTGCTGCCCAGCGAGCCGTCGCGGAAAATGATTCGCGCCTCAGCGTTTTGCGTCAGCTCAACGAGGAAGGCGCGGGACTTGGCGCAGGCACGCAGGCCGTCCTGAAAGGCCCGAACAAGGCCGCGATTTTGGGCTCGCTCGCCTCGCAGATTGAGACGGAACCCGAGTTCATCACCGCCATCGAGACGGCGCTCGGGGCGCAGTTGCAGACGATTCTGTTGAAGGAAAGCATGGTCGTTCCGCAGATTTTCGAGACGCTCGTGCAGAAGAAGCAAGGCCGCGCCGCCCTCGCTCCAGTCGAGTTGCAGTCCAATGGCGGCCACGAGCAGCACTTTTTGCCCGAGGGCGCATTGGCCTGGGCGCTCGACAAGGTGAAAGTGGACGCCCCGGCCCAGCCGCTCGTGCGCCAGCTTCTCGGAAAAACCCTCCTCGTCGCCGATCTCGACGCTGCACTCAAACTCCGCGCGTCGCATCCCGACCACACGTTTGCCGCGCTCGACGGGACGATTCTTTCCGCCGACGGCGTGATTCAGGGCGGGCAAACGTCCGACGCCGCGAACTCCGTTTTGGCCCGGAAAAATCAGATCACCGCGCTGCAAAAGACTCTCGAAGCGGCCCGCGAGACGCTGGCTGCGGCCGAAAAAAGACGGTCGAGTTCCAATGAAATGCTGGAAACATTGCGGACCGATTTGCAGTCGCGCCGCGACCTCGTGCAGGAAGCGCACCTGGCCGGTTCGTCGGCGCAAAGCCAGCTCGCCAATCTCGAACGCGACCTGCGCGACTCCGAAAACAAGGTTCGCACCCTCGAATGGGAGCGCGACAGCCTCGCCAAACGCGCCGCGACGGCGACCGCATCCATCGAGCAGACGACGCTGCAACTCGCGGAACTGGCGGCCCTGATTTCGAGTCATCAGGACAAGCGATCCGAGTTGCAATCGACTCTCGACCAGGCGCGCGATGAGGAAAATCGGCTCTCGGAAACCCTCAGCGAGGCCCGCATTCGCGTCGCCACGGAGCGTCAGCGGGCGGAGAATCTGCGGCGTCAGCGTCAGCCGATGGCGGCGCGTTTGACCGAGTTGCGCGAGCTGATTGCCCAGCGCAAGAACGACATTCAAGCCTATCGCGAACGGACGATTACCCTGGAAAAAGAGATCGAGGGCATCACGAGCCGCGTGGCGACGAGCCGGGACGGACTCGGTTCGGCGGAAAAGGTGGCGGGAGAGTTGCAGGAGGAACGAAAGGAACTCATCCGGGTCACGGGCGAGTCTGAGACGAGTCTGCGCGAGGCTCGGAAACGGTTGTTTCAGTTTCAGGAAGAGCGCGGGCAGAAAGAAATCCGCAAAACGCAGATCGGACTGAAACTCGAATCCATTTTCGAGCACATCCAGCGTCGGTATCAGATGGATTTGGCCAGTTTTACGCCCGACACGTATGGATTCAACGTCGCGGTGCGGGATTTGAAGGCGAGAGCCGCCTCTAAATCTGCCGTTTCCGACCATTCCAACCCTTCGGCGGAACCCGGAACGCATGTTTCCGACCTCGCCAACCCTTTGGCGGACTCCGGAACGTATGTATCCGACCTCGCCAACCCTTCGGCGGACCCCGGAACGTATGTATCCGACCCCGCCAACCCTTCGGCGAACCCCGGAACGCGTGTATCCGACCTTCCCAACCCTTTGGCGGACGCCGGAACATCTGCATTCGAAGGCCCCAATCCTTCGGCAGAGGCGAGCACAAGTGTCTCCAAGGCATCGGAAAATGGCGAAGATTGGGCCTTCGTCGAGCGCGCCGTGGCCGAGCTGACCGAACGCGTGGATGCGATCGGGCCGGTGAATCTGGAGGCAATCCAGGAGTTCGACGAACTGGAGGAACGCGGGAAGTTTTTGGACGAGCAGAACAACGATCTGGTGCGCTCGAAGGCCGAGTTGCTGGATGCCATCGCGAAGATCAATCACACGACGAAGCAGCTCTTTGCGGACACGTTTGAGCAGATTCGGGTGAATTTTCAGGAGATGTTTACGGAGCTTTTTGGGGGCGGAAAGGCGAATTTATTGCTCACCGACGACTCCGATCCGCTGGAAAGTGGCATCGAGATCGTGGCCAAGCCGCCGGGGAAACAGTTGAGTTCCATTACGCTCTTGAGCGGTGGCGAGAAGACGATGACGGCCGTGGCGCTGCTGTTCTCCATCTATATGGTGAAGCCGAGCCCGTTTTGCGTGCTGGATGAAATGGATGCGCCGTTGGATGAGTCGAATATCAATCGGTTTATCAAGATTCTGGACCGGTTTGTGGCGCAGAGTCAGTTTGTGGTGATTACTCACAACAAGCGGACCATCGCCAAAGCGGACGTGCTCTACGGCGTGACGATGGAGGAGCAGGGCGTGAGCAAATTGGTCGGGGTGAAACTGACGCGGCGCGAGGATTCGGTGGGGGGTCATGAGTTGGAAGGAGCGAATCCGCCGAGTATTGCGGAGAGTTTCGGGAAAAGCGGGAATCTGCATAGCGAGTCGCCGGGGTCCTAAGGGGCTGAGTGGGACGTGGTCTGGGGAGTTGAGGTGGAGCGGAAAGTCTTCCGGGAGCGCACGCGTCTCGCGTGTTCCCTTTTGCGTCTCGCGAAAGGGCTTTGACGTTCGTGGTCCTCTCACGGGGAAAGCTTTGAGGCGAGACACCTCAAAGAACACGCGAGACGCGTGCGCTCCCGGGGAATTACGCAGCCCCGCGCGGGGTGAAGACTCGCAATGCGCCGGGCAAGGTTTCCAGGGTCAAGGGCGTTTCTCCGAAGGCAACGCCATCGACGTGCGCGGGGACGGGGACGAGGGCGTTGATGGTGACGCGCCCGGCGGTGAAGGTCTCGATCTTCGACGAGTGACGACGTTTCCCCCGAAAGATGGAGTGGAAATGACGCAGCAATTCCCATTTCGTGAAGCGGCGAAAGAGCGAGATGGTGAATAATCCATCGGTGAGATTTGCCCCCGGCGAGACGGTGAAGCCGGCGCCGTAGAAGGGGCCGTTGGCCGCGACGACGAAGAGCGCGCGGTGGTGCAACGTGTGCGAGCGGCGTTCGCGGGTGGTGTATTTTCGGCGGGAGCCGGGAGCCAGCGCCTCGTCGATGGAGCGGTCGAAGGTGAGGTGAAATCTCGGGGCGCGGTAGTGGAATGCGGTGCGGAGAAATTGCAGCCAGCGGGTCCAGTGTCCGCCTTTGATCTCCTCGCCGAGAGGAAAAAGGGCGGCGTCGAGTCCGGCGCCAGCGGCCTCGAAGAAGACGCGGGAGTTGTTGGCGAGGCCGACGTCGATGCGAGTCGCATGGTTATCTAAAATGACGGCGCAGGCGGCGGCGAGGGCCGACGGAATCCGCAGGCTGCGGGCGATATTATTGAAAGTCCCACTCGGGATGATGCCTAGAATGACGTCGCTGTGGACGAGCTGGCGGGCGACTTCGCTAACGGTGCCATCGCCCCCGGAGACGAGAACGATGTCGAAGTGATCTGCGACAGCCCGGCGGGCGAAAGTGGCGGCGTCGTTTTCGCCATGGATCTCGGCGAGTTCCATTGTGAAGGGCGCGGTGGCGAGTGCGGCTCGAATGGCGTCGCTGTTCCCGGTGTCGGTATCGCCGGAATCTGGATTCGTGAGGAGGAGGGCACGCATGGCCGGGAATCTAGCGGCAGATTTATTTGTTAGAAAGCCGAGTCTGAGCGCTTGCTAGCTGTTTACAAAATGGGTAAGGATCATTGCATGAAAACACCGCTGAGATTTTCGAGGTTGGGAGCGTGCCTTTTCGCGGGGCTGATGACGTTGCACGCGACGGGCTGGAGTCAGGGGGCTCCCTCGCAACAAGACAAGGCCCAGACGCTGCTCCAGGAGGTGAAGAACCGGGAATTGGATCGTCAGCGCGCCGAGAAAATGAAGGAAGTGGAGCGGCTCAATGAGGATCTGGAGAAGGACAAACGCGAGGCGGAGGACCTCAAGCAAAGCGTGGTGACGATGGACAAGGCGGTGACGGATTCGCAAAACCGGCTGACGCAATTGATGAATCAGAAGAAGCAATTTGCCAAGATGATGGAGGTCGCGGGGCTGCAAATCGACGCGGAGACGTTGAAAGTGGAGGGCCTGAAGATGTTGAGCGACGCGCAGTCGAAGCAGGTCGTGGCGCTCGCCAAGCGGGTGGAGGAAAAGGAAGTCCGCGGCGCAATCGAGAAGGCGAAGATGATGCCAACGAAAAACACGGGCGAGGGCTCCAGTGCCGACTTCGACCGCAAGCTGGACCGGGCCGAACGTGCGACATCCACTGCTCGCGTCGATGCGCGTGAGGCGATGACCGCCGCCACGGCCAAGTTGCAGGCCGCCAGCGCCGCCGATGAAAAAGCCCGCGCCCGCGCTGCCGAACTGGGCATCCCGATTCGCGGCGAACCCGCCCCGACCCAGGAAAACGTGGAGCCTTTGCAGGAGGTCGATCCGATGAAAGAAGCCGATCCCGCTGCAGCAGCGGATCCCACGAAAGCCGCGCCGTCGCCCGGCGACACGGAGAATTATCCACGCGCCGTCCCGCTGCACCCGGAGAAGCTGCCGAAGACGCCGTAGGTTTTCCCAGCAATTTAGGTTTACAACTCGCGGGCCGGGTCTGGTAGGAATGGCGGAATGCCTGCTTCCCAGAAACCACTCGTCATCAGCGTTTGCGGCACGTTCCTCAAGCCGGAGATGCTCAGCGTGTATCGTCAGGTCACGGGTCTGACGCGCTGGCGGACGGAAGTGTGGTGCGAGGAGCGGATCCACGCGGAGCAGTTTCCCTTCGAGCCGCTGACGGTGATGAAAAAAAACAAGTTTCGGCCACGGGGAAATTTCCTGCGCCGGTTCTGGTTGAAGCACGTGCTGAAGAAGTGGAATCCAGTGCAAGTCCTGCCGCCGCCCGGCTGGCACAGCCACAATCTCGCTCCCTTGCTGGCGAAGGCGGGGCCGCAACTGCTGCACGTCTATTATGGACACAAGGCGGCAAAATTTCTCCCGATGATCCAGGCTTGGGGCGGGCCGCTGATCGTGTCGTTTCACGGCGTCGATGCCACGGATGCGGCCTACAAGGACGAATACGCGCACGCGCTGCCGGGTGTTTTTGCCACGGCGACGCTGGTGCTGGCGAGGAGCCAATCGTTGCTCGACCGCGTCCGCGAAATGGGGTGTCCGCCCGAAAAACTGCGGCTCAATCGGACTCCCATTCCATTGGAGGGAATCGTCCGCCGTGTGCGCACCGCGCCCGAAGATGGGAGTTGGATCGCACTGCAAGCCTGCCGGTTGATCGCGAAGAAAGGGCTGCTGACCGCCATCGAGGCGTTTGCGGTTTTCCAGAAGAAATATCCGCTCGCGCAGTTCTGGATCGCTGGCGAAGGGCCGCAACGAAAAGCACTGGAGGAGAAAATCCTTTCATTGGAGTTGCAGTCGAATGTGAAACTCCTGGGCTGGATTTCTTCCACCGAACTGTATCGCCGCATCGACAACGCACACCTTTTTCTCCATCCGAGCGAAATGACGGCCAGCGGAGATCGCGAGGGCGTTCCGAATGCGATGCTGGAGGCGATGGCCGCTGGTTTGCCGGTCGTTGCCACCAACCACGGAGGCATTCCCGAGGCCGTGACGCATGGGGAGGATGGATGGCTGGTCGCTGAGAAATCGCCGCAGGAACTCGCCGCCGCCTTGCTGGAAATCACAGGCGACTTCCATCGTTATCAGGCGTTCTCCCAAGCTGCGTTGACAAACATCGAGCGCACTTACGGCCTGCCGCAAAGTCTCGCCGCGTTGGAAAATTGCTACGACGAGGCGCTCGCCTCAGCGACTGGAAAAAAGACTTTGTGAAAAATTTCACAAACCTCGCAATTTAGACTTGTCAAAGCTACCAAGACGCGTTTTTATGTCGCCCTGCCAAGCGACTGTCGGCTCCCCTCCCCGGTTCGTTCTAACCGTCCTTTGGCTTTTTTGAACCCATGCTAGCTACTGCTTTCCCTCATTTATGTCACTGGAGCCGATCATTTGTCGGCTGGATGGTCGTTTGTGTGATTTTAAGTTTGGGAGGCATCGCCCAGGCTCAGGAGGCAGTCGAGTCACATAACAATCTCGAGCACGCCGTCGTCGCCGGTGAACCCGGAACTCCCGTCGAGCACGAGGAGGAAGGCGTCCCGCTGGCCGCACCGCATCTCGCGCAGGTCGGCCCATTTGTCATCACGAGTTCCATGGTTCTCTGCTGGGCGGTAGCTCTGGGCTTGATCATCACCGCCCAACTCGCGACTCGCAAAATCAAGGATGTTCCCTCGGGTTTACAGAATTTCTGGGAATGGCTCGTTGAAAGTCTCTACACGTTCCTCGAAGGCGTCATCGGGCATCATCTGGTCAAGAAAACGTTCTGGTTTTTCGCGACGATCTTCATCTTCATCCTCTTCACCAACTGGTTCGGCCTCATTCCCGGAGTCGGCACGGTCGGCTGGGGCACAAGCAATGGAACCTTGAGCCTGTCGCACATGAGCGAGCCGCTCCTGCGCGGGGTCAATGCCGACCTGAACATGACGTTCGCGATGTCGATCATCTTCTTCCTCTGCTGGATTGTCTGGGCCATTCAGGAGAACGGTCCCGGCGGATTTATCATGCACATTTTCGGTCCCAAGGGAAACACCACGGGCCTGCTGAAGGTGCTCATGGTCGTGGTTTTTATGATCGTCGGCGTGCTGGAAGTCGTCTCGATTTTGTTCCGACCGATTTCGCTGAGCTTCCGTCTGTTTGGCAACATTTACGCCGGTGAAAACATGCTGGAGGCCATGTCGAATCTGATCCAGCACCCGATTTGGCTGCGGAATATCACCTCGCCGCTGATTCCGATTCCCTTCTACTTCATGGAATTGCTCGTCGGCATCGTGCAGGCGCTGGTGTTCATGCTTTTGACCGCCGTTTTCACCCTCCTGATCTGTCAGCACGAAGAGAAAGCCGACGGACACCACTAACCAATTTAAAACAATTTCGCCGGGCGGATCGTGCAAAGTCAGCGACGGACGGCGGATCAAACAACAACACAACATATGACACCAATACTCGCAGAAATGAGCGGTAGCATTCACATCGGTCTGGCAGCGCTCGGCGCCGCTCTCGGCGTGGGTCTTATCGGTATGAAGGCCGCAGAGGCAGTCGGTCGCAACCCCGGAGCTGCCACGCAGATCCTGGTGCAGGCGATCTTGAGCACGGCGTTCGCGGAAGGCATTGTCTTCTTCGCGATCTACCTCGCCAAAGGTCAGTAATTCACAGGCGCGGAGTTCCTTAAAAAACAGCTCCGCGCCTGTCCTTTTCCCAACACTTTTCAAATATGACTTCCCATTTCTTTCTGGCCCAAGCCAATGGCGGCATGCTCGATTCCGCCAAGGACACCGCCCATGCCTTCGGCTTCGAGTGGCATCTGTTTCTCTCGCAATGCATTAGCTTCGCGATCGTTGCGATTCTACTTCAGAAGTTTGCCTACAAACCGATCCTCAACATTCTCGAGGAACGCCGCCAGCGCATCGCCGAAGGCCTCGCCAATGCCGACAAGATCAAGGCGCAACTCGCCGAGTCGGAAGTGCGTTATCAGCAGATTCTTTCCAAGGCCAACAGCGAGGCCCAGCGCGTGATCGACGAAGCCCTCGCGATCGCCGGTTCCGCTGGTGAAAAAGAGCGCCAGAAGGCTATCTCCGAAGCCGAGCAAATCATTGCCAAGGCTCGCGAAGCCACCTCTCTCGAACACAGCCAGATGCTGAGCCAGCTCAAGCGCGAACTCGGCCGCCTCGTCATCGACACCACTTCGAAGGTCACCGGCAAAGTTCTCACCGCAGAAGACCAGCAGCGCCTGACCGAGGAAAGCACTCGCAGCGTCAGCGTTATCTAACTCCCATGAAGCTGTCCAAAGATTCCCGCAAAACCTCCAAGCAGCTTTTTCAGGCCAGCTTCGTCGATGGACGGCTGGATTCCCAGCGGCTGCTGCAGGCGACGGCTTTGGTCATCGAACGTAAACCCCGCAATTACACGGGCATCCTCAAGGAAATCCAGCGCCAAGTCCGGCTCGAAACGGCCAAAAGCCACGTCGTGATCGACAGCGCGCTGAATCTTTCCACCCAGGAACTGGACCGGGTGTTGGGCGATCTCCGGGCCAAATACGGCAACGATCTGACCAGCGAACTCCACATTAAACCCGAACTCATCGGCGGTCTGCGCATTCAGATTGGCAGTGATGTTTACGACGGCAGCGTGAGCGGACGCCTCGCCCATCTCGAAAAAACCCTCGCCGCCTGATTTCTATTTAACTCCCACCTTTTTTACTCATGAGCACCATCCTGCAAGAACTCGAATCCCAAATCTCCGGCCTCTCCACCACGGCCATGAAATCCAACGTCGGCGTCGTCCGCGAAGCTGGTGACGGCGTCGCCAAAATCGAAGGCCTGAGCGACGTCATGCTCAATGAGCTAATCGAATTTCCCGGCGGCCTCTACGGCCTGGCGCTCAACTTGGAAGAAACCGAAGTCGGCTGCGTTTTGCTCGGCGATTTCACCGAGGTCAAGGAAGGCACCGAAGTCAAAACGACCGGTCGCCTGCTCTCTGTTCCTGTCGGCAAAGGCCTGCTCGGCCGCGTCGTCAACACCCTCGGTCAGCCGATTGACGGCAAGGGACCCATCGTTTCCGACACGACGTATCCCGTCGAAAAAATTGCTCCCGGCATCATCAAGCGCAAATCCGTCAGTCAGCCTGTGCAGACCGGCATCATGGCCATCGACGCGATGATTCCGATTGGCCGCGGCCAGCGCGAATTGATCATCGGCGACCGCGCCACCGGCAAGACGACGGTCGCTATTGACACCATTCTCAACCAAGCCCAGATCAACAAGGCCAACATCGGCAACCCCGATTTCC